>JBKJJJ010000206.1:0-33050 GCA_046598045.1 Candidatus Eiseniibacteriota bacterium | reverse complement strand
CTTGGTTGACCTGCTCGTGGTGGGGGCGCATCCGGATGACCTCGAGCTGCACTTCGGGGGCATCGCGGCGAAGGCTTCTGCCGACGGCCTGCGCGTGGTCGGCCTCGACTTGACGCGTGGCGAGCGCGCGACGCGCGGCAGCGCCGACACGCGCGCGGCCGAGGCAACGGAGGCGGCGCGTTGCCTCGGGCTGGCCGAGCGCCTGAACGCGGGCCTGCCCGACACCGGCGTCAACCACCTCGACGCGGCGCAGGTGGGCGCGGTGGTCGCGCTCGTGCGGCGCGTGCGCCCGCGCTGGGTGCTCGCACCCCATCCCGAGGACGCGCATCCCGATCACAGGGAGGGCGGGCGCCTGCTCGAGCGCGCGCTTTACTTCGCGCACGTCGGCGGTTATGAGGCGACGGGCGGGCGCCACCGCGCGCACGGCCTGCTGTTCGACTGGCCCGAGTCGGGCTCGCGCGCGGACGCGTTCGGGGCGCGCTTCGCGAGCTCCGGGATGGTGATCGACGTGAGTGCGCACTTCGCCGCCAAGCGCAGGGCGCTCGAGTGCTACGGATCGCAGTTCGCGCCGGGCGTGGGCGAGGCGACGCGCCTCAACCGCCCGACGTTCCTCGCCGGCGTCGAGGCGCGCGCGCGGCGCTGGGGCGAGCTCGTCGGCGTGGACCACGGCGAGGCGCTGGTGTTTGCCGGCGCGGTCTCGTGGACCGCCTCGCTGGGCGGCCTGTTCGGCGCCGCAGGCCTCGGCCCGGGAGCGACCGCGTGACGCCCACCACGCCCAGGGCGAAGCCCAGGCCCAAGCCCGCGCCGAAAGCCCGGCCCAAGGCGGTGGCGCGCAAACGCGCGCCGCGCCGGGCGCTGCGCATCGGCATCACCTGCTACCCGACGTTCGGCGGCTCGGGGATCGTCGCCACCGAGCTCGGTCGGCGCCTCGCGGGGCGCGGGGACCAGGTGCACTTCATCTCGATGGCACTGCCCTACCGGCTGCCCGCCTACGAGCGCAACGTGTTCTTCCACGAGGTCTCCTCGGACAGCTATCCGCTGTTCCAGCAGAACCCGCCGCTGCCCCTCATGCTCGCGAGCATGATGGCCGACGTCGCGGAGACCCAGCGGCTCGACGTGCTGCACGTCCACTACGCGATGCCGTTCGCGACCTCGGCGTTCCTCGCCAAGCAACTGGTCGCGCCGCGACGCCTGCCGGTCGTGACCACGCTCCACGGCACCGACATCACGGTCGTCGGGCAGCAGCCCGCGTTCTTTCGCATGACCAAGTTCTCGATCGAGTGCTCGGACCGGATCACCGCGGTCAGCGAGGCGCTCAAGACCGCGACCGTCGAGTCGCTCGGCATCATGAAGCCGATCGAGGTCATCCCGAACTTCGTCGACCCGAAGGTCTTCGCGCCCGGGCGCCGGCGCACGCCGATGCTCGCGCCCGCGGGCACGCGCGTGCTCATGCATGCCTCGAACTTCCGCCCGGTCAAGAATGTCGAGATGGTGGTGCGCATCTTCGCCGCGGTGCACGAGCGCATGGACTCTCGCCTCGTCATGGTGGGGGACGGGCCCGACAAGCCGCGCGCCGAGCAGCTCGCGCGCGACCTCGGCGTGGCGCGCCACGTCCTGTTCCTCGGCAACCAGGAGGTCATGGAGGAGTTGCTTCCACTCGCCGACGTGTTCCTCCTGCCGTCCTCGAGCGAGTCCTTCGGGCTGGTCGCGCTCGAGGCCATGAGCGCAGGGGTGCCGGTCGTGGCCTCGCGCGTGGGCGGACTGCCGGAGTTGGTCGAGTCCGGCGTGACGGGCTTCCTCGAACCGCACGGCAATCTCGAGGCGCACGTGCGCGCCGTGCTCGAGCTGCTCGGCGACGACGCGCTGAGGCGCCGCTTCGGTCGGGCGGGCCGCAAGGTCGCGAGCGAGCAGTTCGACGTGGACCGCGTGGTCGAGCGCTATCGAAAGGTTTATGAAGGCCTCTGCTGAGCCGTCGGGCATCCTCGAGGTGCGGCGGGGCGCCCGGCGCTTCGTCGTGCTGGTCGAGGGCTCGCTCGGCGTGCTGGACGCGAAGACCGCCGCGGTGCTCTTGCGCTACGCGCCCGAGTCGGTCGCCGCGCTGCTCGACAGCACGCGTGCCGGGCAGGTCGCGCACGAGGCGCTCGGGTTCGGCGGCGCGGTGCCGATCGTGGCCACGCTCGCCGACGCCATGGCGCACGAGCCCGACGCGCTGCTGATCGGGATCGCGCCGGTCGGCGGCCAGCTGCCCGACGCCTGGCGCGCCGTGCTGCTCGAGGCGCTCGAGCTCGGGCTCGACGTGTGGGCCGGCCTGCACACGTTCCTCGCGGACGACCCCGAGCTGGCGGCGCGCGCGCGGGAGCGGGGGCGCGCGCTGGTCGACCTGCGGCGCGTGCCCGAGACCCTACCCGTGGCCTCGGCGCGCGTGCGCGAGGTGGCCGCCAGGGTCGTGCTCACGGTGGGCTCCGACTGCAACGTGGGCAAGATGACCGCCGCCTGGGAGATCGCGCGCGCGCTCGAGGCGCGCGGCCAGAGCGTGGCCTTCGTCGCGACGGGGCAGACCGGCATCCTGCTCGCCGGTCGCGGGCTCGCGGTCGACCGCGTGATCAGCGACTTCGTCGCCGGCGCCGCCGAGGCGCTGGTGCTCGATGCGGCGAAGGACCACGACTGGGTGATCGTCGAGGGCCAGGGCTCGATCGTCCACCCGGGGTATGCGGGTGTGACGCTCGGGCTGCTGCTCGGCGCGCTGCCCTCGGCGATGGTGCTCTGCCACCAGCCGCGGCGTACGGAGATCCGCCATGGCCGGATCCCGATCCCGCCACTGAGCGACCTCGCGCGCCGCTACGAGGACGCGCTTCAGCCGATTCGCCCCGGGCGCGTGGTCGCGCTCGCGCTCAACACCTACGACCTCGACGCCGAGTCCGCGCGCCGCGCGGTCGACGCCGCGGCGCGCGCCACCGGGCGTCCCGCGACGGACGTCGTGCGCTTCGGCGCCGCGCCCATCGTCGACGCGCTGCTCAAGCACTCCTTCCCGCCACCTGTCCCCGCGTCCGGAGATGGAACGCCATGAAGATGACGATCACGCCCCTCGAGCTGCGCACGAAGCACGAGTTCAAGATCGCGCGCGGCGGGAACCAGAGCTGGGAGCACCTCGTGGTCGAACTCGAGCACGAAGGCCGGATCGGGCTGGGCGAGGTCTCGGCGACCGCGTACTACGGCGAGACCGCGGCCACCGCGCGCGCGGCGCTCGCGGCGTGGGAGCCGCTGCTGCCCGGCGATCCGTGGGACCTCGAGGGTTTCGAGCGCCGCGCCACCGCCCGCCTCGCCTGGAACCGGGCGGCCTGGAATGCGCTCGATACCGCGCTCTGGGACCTGCGCGGGCAGATCGCCGGGCTGCCGCTCTGGCAGCTGTGGGGTCTCGACCGGGAGGCGGTGCCTCTGTCGAGCTTCACTTTGGGTCTAGCAGATTGGGAACTGATGGAAGTAAAGCTCAGGGAAGCCGAAAGTTATCCGATTCTCAAGGTCAAGGTCGGCGGGGCCGATGACGTCCATACCCTGCGCCGTATCCGGGAACGGACCGATCGCCCGATCCGCGTGGACGCGAACGCCGGCTGGACGCGTGACCAGGCGATGCGCCTGTTGCCCGTGCTGGCCGACCTCGGCGTCGAGTTCGTCGAGCAGCCACTCGCGCCGGATGACCGCGAAGGCCTCCTGTGGCTCGCGCGGCGCTCGCCATTGCCGCTCTACGTGGACGAGTCCTGCCACGTCGCGGCGGATGTCGCCGGGCTGTCCGACCGCGTGTCGGGCGTCGTGGTCAAGCTGGTCAAGACGGGCGGCCCGAGCGAGGCGCTGCGCCTGATCCACACGGCGCGGGCGCACGGGCTCGGGCTCATGCTAGGGTGCATGATCGAGAGCAGCCTGGGCATCACCGCGGCGGCGCACCTGGGGCCGCTGTTCGATACGCTCGACCTCGACGGTCACTGGCTGCTCGCGCAGGATCCGTACAAGGGTGTCGGCGGCGAGGATGGCCGCCTGTTGCTGCCCGATCGTCCCGGCCTCGGGGTGGTCAAGCGCCAGGGAGGGTGAGTGAGCCGTCGCCTCGTCCTGTACGTCGGCTCCGTCGTCGCGGTCGCGATCGTCCTGCTCGCGCTCTTCCCGCTCGCGTGGCAGAGCCCCCTCCTCCTCCACTTCCTGGGATGGGTGCTGATCACGGTCGTGGCCGAGAGCCTCTGGCTCCCGACCATTACCGGCGAAGGCACCGACTCCATGGCCTCGGCCGCGAACTTCGCGACCGTCGTGCTGTGGGGCGTCTCCCCCGCAATCTGGATCGTCGCGCTCTCGACCGCGATCTCGGACCTGTTCATCCGCCGCCGTCCGGGGATTCGCGTGCTCTTCAACGCCGCGGCGATGGTGGTCGTGATGGCCGCCGCGGGCACGGTGTTCGCGCTGCTGGGCGGTCCGCGCGAAGGCATCTGGTCGATGATCGAGCGCGCCGCGCACTTCGAGAGTTCGCAGTCGATCGGATTCCTGATCCCGTTGATCGGCCTCGGCCTCGTCTACCGCGCGCTCAACATCGTGCTCGTCTCGGTGGCCTCGGGCTGGGGCGCCGAGCGCCCGATCGGCCTCGTCATCCGCGAGGACTTCCTCTACGCCGAGCAGATCATCTCGGACCTCGCCCTCTTGTTCCTCTCGCCGCTGATGGTGGTATCGTGGGCAATGCTGCGCTACCCGGGCATCATCCTGTTCTACGTTCCACTGCTCGTGATCCGCGACTCGCACCGCCGCTATGTCGAACTCAAGAAGGCACAGGACCAGCTCGTCCATACCGAGCGCATGGCCGCGAAGGGCGAGATGGCCGCGGAAATCGGCCACGAGATCTCGAACTACCTGGCCGCGATCTCGGCGCGGGCGCAGATGCTGACCATGGAGCTCGGTAAGGCCGAGCCCGAGAAGATATCCCGCCACGCGCGCATCATTATGGAGCAAGCTTCGAACATGGCGATCCTGACCAAGGGGTTGATGGACTTCTCGCACAAGGAAATGAAGATCGTGCGCGTCGACGTCAACGACCTGATCCGCCGCACCGCCGACTTCGTGCGGCCGCAGAACAAGTTCAACCAGGTCGAGTTCGCGCTCGAGCTGGCCGAGGGCCTGCCCGCGATCACCGCCGACCCGGGGCAGCTGCAGCAGGTGTTCATCAACCTGTTCCAGAACGCCGCGGAGGCGATGATCGAGAAGGGCACGCCCGACAAGAAGATCACGGTCACCACCGGCTGGCAGGACGCCGGCGAGACCGTCGTGGTGAGGGTCCAGGACAACGGTCCCGGCATGAGCCGGGCGACCGCCGACAAGGTGTTCGAGCCCACGTTCACCACCAAACCCACCGGCCACGGGTTCGGGCTCTCGACCTGCTACCGGATCGCCGCCGCGCACCGGGGCCGCATCTGGGCCGAGTCCGAGGTCGGACGCGGCGCCACGTTCTCGATGGTGCTCCCCGTCGGCGGGCAGGCCGGCTGGTGAACTCGTGACCGAACCCGTCGCTCCCGACCCGGCGCCGCGCCCGCTGCGCATTCGCTGGCGCTGGGACGCGCTCTCGCTCGGGTCGCTGGTCGGCATCGCCGCGCTGATCTATTTCCTCTACCAGATCAGCGACGTCCTGATGGTCCTCGTGGCGAGCGTCTTCCTCGCGTACGTGCTCGAGCCGCTCGTCAGCCGCGTCGAACTCCTGCCGCTCGGTCGCGGCCGCCACCTCGGGCGCAAGGCCTCGGCCGGGCTGGTCGTGCTGCTCGGCACGGCGCTCATCGGCCTCGGCCTCTATTGGCTCGTCCCGGTACTGTGGAACGAACTGAGCCGTCTCGGCGGGGAAGTGCCGCGCTTTTCCAAGCTGGTCGAGGAGTGGATGCAGCGCATGGCCGCGAGCCGCGGCACCGGGCTGCCGCCCGAGTTCTGGACCGCGGTGCAGGACCAGTACCACGGCATGCTGCAGAAGTCGGCGGCCGGCCTCACCGCGTGGGCGATCAAGCTGCTGTCCTCGATCGGCTCGCTGCTCGGGCTGGTCGTGGTCCCGATCGGGGCGTTCTACATCCTCGCCGACAACGAGACCCTGGCAAAAGGCTTCGTCGAGGGCCTGCCCCAGTCGTGGCGCGTGATCGCGGGCCGGCTGCTCGCGTCGGCGGATCGTTCGCTCGAGACCTACGTCCGCGGCCAGACGCTGGTCGTGCTCCTGGTGGCGGTGCTCGCCTCGGTGCTGTTCACCCTACTCGGCGTGCCCTATTCCTTCGCGCTCGGCGCGCTCGCCGGCTTTGCCGAGGCGGTGCCATTCATCGGCTCGATCTCGGTCATCGCCGCGCTCGTCCTCGTGTGCTGGGACCAGGGACCGAGCTGGCTCATGGTCGTCCTCGGGTGTTACATCGCGCTCAACCAGCTCAACAACTACGTGATCACCCCGCGCCTGATGAGCGAGCGTCTCGAGCTCCACCCGTTCGTGGTCATCCTCGCCGTGCTCGCCGGCAGTTCGCTCGGCGGCTTCGCGGGCGCGGTGTTGGCCCTGCCGGCGACCGCGATCCTGGTCGGTCTCGGTGGCACCCTGTGGGGCGCCGGACATCCCGCCCCGGGGAAGAAGCCGGCGTGACCGAGGGAGTGGTCGCGCGCGTCGACCTGCGAGGGGTCGTCGTGCTCGACGACGCCGGCGGCCTCACGTTCTGTTCGGTACGCAAGCGCCTGATGGACCCCGGCGCGCGTCTCGGCAACGCGGTCGTCACCGGCGACCGCGTGACCGTCGAGCAGGAGACCGTGGTCGGCGTTGCGCCCCGGCGCAACGTTTTCCAGCGCGCGGCCGCGGGCGCCGCGGCGAGCGGGCGCCTGCAGACCTCCGCCGCGAACCTCGATCGCGTGCTCGCGGTGGTCGCGCTCAAGGACCCGCCGCTCTCCGAGGGCCTGGTCGACCGCTTCGCGATCACCTGCGAATGGCTCTCCCTTCCCATGGCGATCGCATTCACCAAGGCCGACCTCGTCGGGCCCGCCGAGGTCGAGGCCGCGCAGGCGCTCTATCGGCGCGCCGGCTACGACACGTTCGTCGTCGCCGCGAAGACGGGCGTCGGCATCGCGGACCTGAGGCGGGCGATCGAGGGCCGGCGTACGCTCCTGGTCGGGCATTCCGGAACCGGCAAGAGCACCCTGCTCAACGCGCTCATCCCCGGGCTCGACCTCAAGATCGGCGAGGTCAACGCGCGCACCGGTAAGGGCCGCCACACCACGACCGCCGCGACGCTGTTGCGCCTGGGCGCCGGGCCGCCGTCGACCGAGGTCATCGACACGCCCGGCGTGCGCGCGTTCGGCCTGCCGCGCGTCCCGGCGCGCGAACTGGCGCGCCTGTTCCCCGAGTGCCGCGGGCACGGTCTGTGCCGCTTCTCCGATTGCGCGCACCGCGCCGAACCCGGATGCGCGGTGACCGCCGCACTCGAGGGTGGTGGCGTCGGGGCCGCGCGTTACGCCGCCTACCTGCGGCTCTATGCCGAGCTCGAGGGCGCCGCCCCGGCGCGCGATGCGATCCGTCCCGGCGGCCGCGGCAAGTCCCGCCCAGGCGGCGTCAGGCGATGAGCGTGAACTACACGCATCTCGAGTGCACTGCGTGCGGGCTCACCTACGACGCGGATGCGTGGCGCGGGCTCTGCACCTGCGGCCGCCCGCTCGCGGCGCGCTACGACCTCGCGGCATTGCGCGGCCGCTGGGATCGCACATCCCTGGTCGGCCGCGAGCCGACCCTGTGGCGGTATCGCGAGGCGCTGCCGCTCGGGCTCGAGCGCGCGCCGATCTCGCTCGGCGAGGGCCTCACGCCGCGGCTCGGATTGCCGGATTGGGCGTCGAAGCTCGGGCTCGGCGAACTCTGGATCAAGGACGAGTCGCCGAACCCGACGGGCTCGTTCAAGGCGCGCGGCCTGTGCCTCGCGGTCAACATGGCGCACGCGTTCGGCGCGCGCGTGGTCGCGCTGCCCTCGGCCGGCAACGCGGGCGGCGCGCTCGCCGCCTACGCGGCGCGGGCGGGGATCGTGGCGCACGTGTTCGTGCCCGAGGATTGCCCGCGCGCGTTCGTGCTCGAGGCGCGCGCGCTCGGCGCGCACGTGACGCTCGTGCCCGGGTTCATCACCGACGCGGGTCGCCGACTGCGCGAGGTCGCGGGCAAGGACTGGTTCGACCTCTCCACGCTCAAGGAGCCGTTTCGCGCCGAGGGCAAGAAGACCATGGGTTACGAGCTCGCCGAGCAGGGCGGCTGGTCGCTGCCCGACGCCGTGCTCTACCCGACCGGCGGAGGCACGGGCCTCGTCGGCATGGCGAAGGCGTTCGACGAGATGGAGGCGCTGGGCTGGATCGAGCCCGGCCGGCGCCCGCGCCTCTACAGCATCCAGATGGAGGGCTGCGCCCCGATCCCGCGCGCGTTCCTCTCAGGGGCCACCGAGGCGACGCCGTGGGAAAACCCCTCGACGCTCGCCGCCGGCCTGCGCGTGCCGGCCGCGGTCGGCGACCGCTGGATGCTCGAAGTCCTCCGCCACTCGGGCGGGGCCGCGCTGGCCGTGGGCGAGGACGCGATGCTGGGCGGCACGCTCGAGCTCTCGCGCGCGCTCGGCGTCCTGGCCGCGCCCGAGGGCGGGGCGGCGTGGGCCGGGCTCCTGGCGCTCGTCGCCCGGGGCGACATCCGGGCGGGGGAGAAGGTCGTGGTGTTCAACACCGGCAGCGGCCTCAAGTACCTCGAGGCGATCGAGGCCGCGCTCGCGCGGCGTTCCTAAACCGCCTACGCTGGTGTAGGGTGGTGGACGATCGCCGGGCGGGGTGACCGCACGGCCGGCTCTGGCTCAGGGACCGCGGAGGGATGGGAGCATGGACGTCGAGCGTAGCCGGGAGATGCGGGCGATGATGCGCTTCGCGGCGGTGGCGTCGGTGGCGGGCGTGCTGGCCGGCTGTGGCGGGGGAGCCGCGCAGAATCCGCCCTCGGCCGCGCCGCCGACCAACACCGTGGCGCCGCCGACCGGCACGCCCACGCTCGGCGCGCCGCCTTCGGGCCAGCCGCTCTCCGACACCGTGCCCACCGCCGCGCCGAGCGATCCGCTGGCGACCGGCTGGAAGTACCGCATCGACATGACTGCGCCGCAGAACGACAACTTCGCGATCACGGACCGCGACTTCTACGTCTACTTCAAGCCCGACACCAGCGCGGTGCACTTCCAGATCGAGAACCGCCGCGGCGTCGCGGTCAAGATCCTGTGGGACGAGTGCACGTTCCTCGACGTCTACGGCCGCTCGTTCAAGGCCGTGCATCGCGGGATCACGTACGACCGGCGCGACCAGGCGCAGGAGGTCACGTGGATCCAGCCCGGCCAGCGTTACGCCGACTACCTGATCCCGGTCGACGTGCTGCTCGATCCGGGCGCCGCCACCGGCGGGGGCCAGCGCGAGCTTCTGCCGACCGACCTGCGCGCCCAATCCCTCGTGGGCCGGTACTTCGGCTGCAAGCTCGTGCTCGGCTCCGCCAATGACGCCGTGCGCACCGAGTACGACGCGCGTTTCCGGATCTCGAGCACGTACCGGGAGAACTAGGCAGGCAGCGGGCCGGGCCTCGCCTCAAGTGGGCTTGACGGTGCGTTCCTCGGGGGGCTTGAGCCCGCGGAAAGCGCGGAACAGTAGAATGTCGTACGCGATCTTCATCGCCGCGCCGATGTAGAGCGGAATCGCGAGCGATCGCCCCTGCATCAGCCCGCCGGCGAGCGCGGGCGCCACCGCCCAGGCCGCGAGGCGGACCAGCAGCGTGGCCCCGGTGGCGAACGTTCGCTCCTCGGGCCGCACCACCGCCACCACATACGAAGATCGTGTCGGCACGTCCATCTCCACGAGTCCCTCGCGCAGGAGGAACAGCGCGGCGGCAATCGGGAAGGTGGGGGCGAAACCCACGGTGACCAGCAGCAGGCTCGACGGCAGGTGGGTGAACACCATCGTGTTGACGAGGCCGATCCGCCGAGCGAGCCAGGCGGCGAGCAGGTGGGAGAGCGCGTTGGCCACGCGCGCACCGAAGAACAGGAGCCCGACCGTCGCCGCGCTCGCGCCGAAGCGGGTGAAGAAGTAGAAGGAGAGCAGCGCCGTCGTGAGGAAGCCACTCCCCAGGCCATCGAGCGCGAACAGGGAACAGATCTTCCAGAGCGTGCGCCGCGTCTGGGGCGTGATCTCGAGGGGAGCCTCACGCGCCGGCAGTTCGATCGCGGGGGAGAGCCAGGCGTAGGTGACGGCGGTGACCAGGAACAGCACGCCGTACACGCCCAGCATCCCGCGCATGGCGGCCAGGTCGCTGACCCCACCCACATGCACGAGCAGCGTCGGGAGGCCGGCGAGGAGCGACCCGGCGGCGTGGCCCGCGTCCTGCACCACGCTGTAAATCGCCATCGTGCGGGTGCGCTCCGCGTCGGTCGTCGTCACCGGCAGCAGGGCCTGCTCGATCACGAGCGCGGCGCCACGGTCCCGGCCCATCCCGTTGACCATCCCCACGAATGCCAGGACAACGAGCGCGATTGGGTTGGCGGTGACGGCGAGCAGCGCGCCCGCGGCGGCCGCGATCGCGAGGCCGATGAGGAATCGTTTTCGGCCGACCCGATCGCTCGACCGCATGGCCCACAGCGTGGAAGCGGCACATCCGGCGAGACCGGCGGCGACCACGAAGCCGACCTGCTGAGGAGGGAGGCGCAGGCGGGCGAGATAGAGTCCGAGGAGAATGCCGATCATCCCGACGGCCATGGCGCGCACGAACGCGGTCACGTAGACCACCCGGCGATCCACCCGCACGCGCGATCGCTCCAGGAACCGGGCCGGGTCAGTCATGAGTCATCCTGGGCAGAGAGGTCTCGGGCAGGGGGCGATTGACTCGAGAATGCGATGGGCGGAATGAGTCGAGCCGCGATCGCAATCATGCCCGCCCCGAGGGCGATCAATTCCGGCTCGATCGGCGCCCGCATCCGGAACGATCCCCAGTACACGATCGCGAGCAGCGTCTGCGCGAGCACGGCGAGCGCGAGCGCCGCTTCCGGCGCGCGCGGCCGCGTGAGCGTGCGCCCGAAGCCGAACAGCGCGAACGGTGCGAGCAACCCCCACGACCAGAAGATCGGGTCGGTCCACGGCGTGCCGCCCGCCTCGCGCGTCACGCGAAAGAGGCGCTGCACCTTCCACGCCGCCAGGCGCGGCCACAGCGCCCTGTTGTCCGCGAGGAACTCCCGTGCGCGTACGGAAGAGAGCGAATCGATCCCGACCTCGTCGAGCCCGCGGAACGAACTGGCGTAGGGCTCGACCTGGCGCAGGCTGAGCGAGCCGCCGTGCAGTTCGGGGCGCGCGACCACGACCTCGTTGTTGCTGTCGAGCAGCGCGTTCCCGCCGCCGCTCGTGATCGCGACCCAGCGCCCCGTGACGGCATGGTTGCGCACGGTCCAGGGGAGCACGCAGAGCCCGAGCCCGAGCGCGAGCAGCGCCGCTTCCCGCGCGCGGCGGGGGAGGGATCGGGGCGCGAACGCGCAGAGCCACAGCGCCAGCAGCGCGGCGAGCGGCAATGCCGTCGGTCGTGCCAGCGCCGCGAGGCCGAGCGCGACCCCCGTGGCGAGCGCGAGCGCCGCGCCGCCGTGCGTGAATGTGCGCACCGCGAGCAGGAGCGCGAGCGCGGTGAGCAGGATCGTGAGCGTCTCGGTCCCGAGGTTCGTGGCGAGGAACGCGAGCGCGGGCCAGAGCGCGACCAGCGGCGCGGTCAGGAGCGCGGCGGGTTCGCCCAGCGTCTCGCGCGTGAGCCGCGCGACCAGCGGCACGGTCAGCGCCGAGAGCACGACCTGGAGCAGCAGCGCGAGGACGTAGTGCGGGCCGAACAGGAAGTACAGCGGCGCCGTCAAGGCGGGCATGAGCGGGGGGCGGAACGTCGTCGGGTAGAGCGCGTCCTCGAGCCCGAGCGTGAACCCCCGCCCGGCCGCGAGGTGCGCGGCGAGGCGATGGTAGTCCACGCTGTCCGAATACGGCTCGACGTTCCACCCGGGCCCGACCAGCAGCCAGGCGACGCGCAGGACGAGCGCGACCGCCGCCCAGGACCACGGCGAGCGCGCCCACGCGGCGGGGCCGGTGCGCGCCGCCATGGAGCGCGGCGTCAGGCGAGCAGGGCGGGCAGCGCGCGCTGGATCGGCGAGCTCACCGCGGCCCGGCCGGCGGGGTCGATATACATGTCGATCTCGGAGCGCACGCCGAACTTCGCCTGGTAGACGCCGGGCTCGATCGAGAAGCCGGTGTCGGTGATCAGCTCGCGCTCGTCGCGGGTCTCGAGGTTGTCGATGTTCGCGCCGTTGCCGTGCGTCTCGAGCCCGATCGAATGCCCGGTGCGGTGGATGAAGTAACGCTCGAGCCCGGCCGCCTGCACGACCGCGCGCGTCGCGTCGTCCACGTCGGCGCCGCGGATGGCCTCGCCGCGGGCGCAGCCCTCCTCGACGTGGCGGATGCCGGCATCGCGTGCGCCCATGACCACGTCCCACACGTGCTGGACGTCGCCGGGCACGGTCTTGCCGACGAACGCCATCCACGTGATGTCGGAGTAGACCGAGTCCTCGCCCGGTTCCTTCGCCCACAGGTCGAGCAGCAGCACGTCGCCCTCGCCGACCGGGCCGGAGTTCTCCCTCGTCAGCTCGAAGTGCGGGTTGCCGGCGTGGGCGTTCCGGCCGACGATCGGCGGGCCGTTCGTGATCAGGCCGCGCGCCGCGTATTCCTGGACCATGCGGCGCTGGATCTCGATCTCCTCGATCGTGCCGCCCTGCCTGACCGCGTCGCGCACCCAGCCGTGCGCGAGCGTCGCGATCTCGCCCAGGTGCTGCCCGGCGCGCACGTGGGAGGCGCGCCCCTCGGCGCCCCAGCGCGCCTCGAACACCTGCACGAGATCGGCCGAGCTCACGACCGCGACCCCCATCGAGCGCACCAGCTCGATCGTGCCCGCATCGACGCGTGCGACGTAGGGGATCGCGTTGCCGGGCGAGTACTCCATTGCGACCGTCTTGTGGCCCTTGAGCATCGCCGACAGCGTGGCCTCGAGGTCGCGCCAGCCGACGAACGCGGTCTTGACGCCCGGCAGGCCTTCGAACACGTGCGCCTCGATCGCCGAGTGCAGCCAGCGCGGATCGCCCTCGGCGGGGATCAGGCCGAACCAGCGCCGCGTGGTGTGCCGGTCCTCGGAGATGCCGGCGATGCGGTTCGCGATCGGGTTCATGTGCCGGAAGTCGTAGAGGAGCCACGCGTCGATGCCGCGCTCCTTGAGCGCGGACTGCAGCGCGGGAAGGTTCAAGGCAGGACCTCGCTTGGTAGGACTTGGGCCGGCGGGACCGGGGGCCGGATCTCGATCCCGAGGGGAAGGTCGTATTGCCCATCTGAGACGATGACCTGCGATTCCTCGTCGTCCACGGCGTCGAACTGGAAGGTGCCGGTGATCTCGCGGGTGGCCGGGTCGAGACGGGTGATCACGAGCGCACCGGAGTTCGCGAGGTTGGTCTCGAACGGCGCACGCCCGTCCGTCGTGAACGCCCCCATGCCTGGCGAGGTTGGCCCGCCGAGCGGGTAGATCCCCGGTCCGCTGACGCTGTGCACCCGGATGTCGATGCGCGGCGCGCCCGGCTCTGTGACGTCCAGCCCGGAGAGCGTGAGGATTCCGGTCGACGGGCTCCAGGCGGCGCTGTGAAAACTCGCCTCGAACCGGCCCCGCCCCTCGGACACGTGCGCGGTCAGGAAGCGCGCCGGCACGCCGGGGCGGGTGGCGGCGTCCCCGCAACCCGCGAGCGCGAGCACGGCGGGGAACAGGACGAGCGCAGCACCCTTCAATGCGACGCCCCCCGGCCCATCGAGCCCAGGCCCAGGCGCTCGGGCCCCGCGTAGACGTTGTAATCCTCGCCGCGCAGGAAGCCGAGCAGCGTCATGTTCGCTTCGTGCGCGAGTTCGATTGCCAGGCTCGTCGGGGCCGACACCGCGGCGACCGCGGGGATGCCGGCGAGCCACGCCTTCTGCACGATCTCGAAGCCGACGCGCCCCGAGACCAGCAGCAGGCGCTCGGACAGCGGCCAGTCGCCCAGCAGGAGCCGCCCGCCCACGATCTTGTCGACCGCGTTGTGGCGGCCGACGTCCTCGGCGGTGGCGACGAGTGTGCCGTCGAACTTGAACAGGCCCGCGCCGTGCAGGCCGCCCGTGCGCTCGAACGTGACCTGCGCCATGCGCAGCGCGGGCACGAGCCTGGGCAGCGCGTCGCCCGCGATCGTGGCGCCGTTGGGCAGCGTGGGCGCCTGCTGGCGCACCTCGTCGATCGAGGACTTGCCGCAGATGCCGCACGAGCTGGTGACGTAGAACGCGCGCCGTCCGCGCTCGTGCGGGTCGGGCACGCCGGCGGCGAGCGCGACCTCGACCACGTTGCCGCGCGCGCTCTCGGGCACGTCGGTGCAATGGCGGACCGACTCGATGTCCTCGGGGCCGCGGATCAGACCCTCGGTCAGGAGGAAGCCCGCGGCGAGCGACCAGTCGTCGCCCGGCGTGCGCATCACGACCGCGAGCCCGCGACCGCCGGCCCTAATCTCGAGCGGCTCCTCGGCCGCGACCTTGTCCTCGGACTCGCGGATGCCGCCGGGGCGCACGGCCATGCGGTTGACCGTGACATCGCGCCCGGGGCGAAGGGGAGTGGCCACGCGGTTACCGAAAGTCCCGGCCCGTGGGCCGCGGCGCGCTGGAGTCGATGGGGGCGGCGGATACGGCCGCGGTTTCGTGGAGCGGACCGCCGGGCGCCGTCAGCTTCGTTCCCACGCCGTGTTCGTGCACCAATTCGCCACCCTCGTTCCCGGTGAGTACGACGAACAGGACCATCGCGAGCTGCAACGCGAGCCACAGCCACACCGGACGCGGTGCAGCCTGCGCGCGACGCCACGAAATGATCGACCACGCCGATAGCGCGGCCGCGATGCCGAGCAGGACGTAGGCGTAGTTCTGGTGCTCTTCGATGATCTCCCGTGTGCCGTGGACCCTGGCCACACTCTGCGCGGCGAGGAAGCCCGAGACCACCGTCACCGCCGCGGCTAGCGTGCCCAGGTAGAGCAGGGCGCGCGCGACACCGGGGGCAGTCGGGCGGCGCAGCAGGGCGCCGGTGAACGTCGCCGCCACGGAAGTCAGCAGCAGGGCGATCGGAAAGTGCACGAGCAACGGATGTACGTTTTGCACAGGGCTCCCTTGGAGGACGGGACGGCGGCAGTGTAGGCCCGCGCGCCGGATGGGGCAACCCCTTGCAAATTTGGCCGATCTGGGAGATGGTACGGCTTGCCCACCGCGCCGTACCCGGTCCTTCCTAGTGCCCAGGGTCGAGCTTCGGTCCCTCCGCCCCGTTCGGCGGGGGGCGGCGGTGTCATTCCGGTTGCCAGTCCCGTTTCGAGGAGAGTTCCCGGTGTCCGAAGTCCATCTCGAGTCTCGCCCCAACATGCGCAACGTCGCCATCATCGCCCACGTCGATCATGGCAAGACCACGCTCGTGGATGCGCTCCTGTTCCAGGCCGGGACGTTCCGGGCCCACGAGCACATCGTCGAGCGGGTGATGGATTCGAATGACCTCGAACGCGAGAAGGGCATCACGATCCTCGCCAAGAACACCTCGGTGCGGTATGGCGACGTCAAGATCAACATCGTGGACACGCCGGGCCACGCCGACTTCGGCGGCGAGGTCGAGCGCACGCTCAAGCTCGTCGACGGCGTGCTGCTGCTGGTCGACGCTTCCGAGGGCCCGCTACCGCAGACGCGCTTCGTGCTCCAGAAGGCGCTCGAGCTCAAGCTCACGCCGCTGGTCGTGATCAACAAGATCGACCGCAAGGACGCGCGCGCCGACGAGGTGCTGAACGAGATCTACGACCTGTTCATCGACCTCGACGCGACCGTCGAGCAGCTCGAGTTCCCGGTGCTATACACGAACGCGCGCGCGGGCACGAGCCGCCGCACGCCCGAGGGCGCGGACGAGACGCTCAAGCCGCTGTTCGACGCGATCGTCGAGCATATCCCGGCGCCGAAGTTCGACCCGACGATGGGCCTCCAGTTCCTGGTCAACAACCTGGGCTACGACGACTTCGTCGGCCGCCTGCTGATCGGGCGCATCGCGAACGGCTCGATCGCCATCGGCGACCGCGTGACCGCGTGCACGCCCGAAGCGGTCGGGGCGACCCACAAGATCACCCAGCTCTACACCTTCGACGGCCTCAAGCGCGTCGCCACCGAACATGCGGAGGCGGGAGACATCATCGCGCTCGCGGGCGTCGACGGCGTCTCGATCGGCGACACGCTCGCCGACCCGGAGCGCCCGGTCGCGCTGCCCGTGATCGGCGTCGACGAGCCCACCGTGTCGATGATCTTCAGCGTCAACAACTCGCCGTTCGCCGGCCGCGAGGGCAAGTATGTGACCTCGCGATCGATCCGGGAGCGCCTCGAGAAGGAGTTGCTGACCAACGTCGCGATCAGGGTCGAGGACACCGAAACCCCGGACGCGTTCAAGGTCTCGGGCCGCGGCGAGCTGCAAATCGCGATCCTGATCGAGATGATGCGCCGCGAGGGCTTCGAGCTGTCGGTCGGCAAGCCGACCACGATCACCAAGCGCATCGACGGCAAGATCCACGAGCCCTACGAGCACCTGGTCGTCGACTGCCCGGAGGAGCACCTGGGCGTGGTCACGCAGAAGCTCGCGCCGCGCAAGGGCCGCATGACCAAGATGGTCAACCACGGCACCGGCCGCGTGCGCCTCGAGTTCGACGTCCCGGCGCGCGGCCTGATCGGCTTCCGCACCGAGTTCCTCACCGACACGCGCGGCACCGGCCTCCTGAACCACATCTTCTCGGGCTACCGGCCGTGGGTGGGCGACATTCCGCACAGAGCGACCGGCGCGCTTGTCGCGGACCGCTCCGGTAAGGCGACGGGCCACGCGATCGAAAACCTGCAGGAGCGCGGCGTGATCTTCCTGCATCCGACGGAGGCCGTGTACGAGGGCATGGTGATCGGCGAGAACGCGCGCGTCGACGACATGGACGTCAACATCACGAAGGAGAAGAAGCTCTCGAACATGCGCGCCTCGGGCTCCGAGGAGGCGCTCCAGCTCGTGCCGCCGCGCGTCATGTCGCTCGAGCAGACGCTCGAGTGGATCCGCGAGGACGAGCTTGCCGAGGTCACGCCGCAGAGCATCCGCGTGCGCAAGCGCGTGCTGATGGCGAACCAGCGGCCGAAGTGGAAGCTGATGAACTCCGCCGTCGCCGAGGCGAAGGCCTAGCTCACCCTGCGCCCGACCGCATGCAGCCCGTGACCACCCGTTCCGATGCCGCGCGCGTCCGCAAGGTCCTTATCCCCTCGGCGATCGGCGCGCTCGAGGGCACGCTCGAGTTCGTGGAGGGCGAGGCGCCGCGCGCGCTCGCGGTGGTGCTCCACCCGCACCCGCTGTTCGGCGGCACGATGCACAACAAGGTCGTTTTCCGCACCGCCGAGGCGTTCCAGCAGGTCGGCTTCGCGACGCTGCGCTTCAACTTTCGTGGCGTGGGCGGCAGCCCCGGCGCCCACGACGACGGCAAGGGCGAGCAGGACGACGCCCGCGCCGCGATCGACTACCTGACGGGCCTCTACCCCGACACGCCGCTCGCGCTGTCGGGGTTTTCGTTTGGCGGCGGCGTGTGCCTGTCCTACGGTCCGACCGACCCGCGCGTGCGCCTCCTGTGGGCGGTCGCGCCGGGCGTGGGCCGGCGGGACTTCTCGCACCTCGCGTTGTGCGACGTCCCGAAGGGCGTGGTCCAGGGCACGAACGACGAGCTCTGCCCGCTCGCGGACCTCGAGCTCGCATGGCCCGGCTGGTCCGAGCCCAAGGCGAAGTACCTGATCGACGGCGCAGACCACTTCATCGTCGGGCGCCTGCCCGAGATGCAGGCTGCGCAGCATGCGTTCCTCGCTTCGCCCGAAGCGGCGGCGTGGCGGGCGGCGGTGGAGGTTCGAAGGTGAGGCGCGCCACGCTTGGTCTCGTCGGGCTCCTGGCAGCCTCCTCGATGTGCATCGGAGTGAGGACGCCCTTGGCGGCCGCCCCGGAACTGGTCCTGCGGGCCGAGAAGCTCGCGACTGCGCTCGACGAAGACGGCCGGGAGCCGGATTTCCGCCACTCGCGCGATGCGCACGCGGATATCGATCGCTTGCGGGGATTCGTCCCACAACTCGAGGCGCACTGCGCCCGGCACCCGCGAGACGCGCGCGCCCTCGTCGCGCTCGCCCGGCTTCGTTCCAGCCAGATCCAATACGAGACGGTGGGAGCAGCGACCGGTGCCCCCGCGATCCATGCCGACCAGATGGGACTCGATCCCGTCCTCCCGTTGCTCGATTCGGCGCTCGTCCTCGCGCCCCGTTTCGCGCCGGCGTGGTTCTGGAAGGCGCGCCTCATTGGCCAGGCGTCGTTCTATCATCGGGACCACCGCGTGGAGACCCTGGCGATGATCCAGCCGGATAACGACCGAGCTCTGCCGCCTGCGGCACGCGCGGTCGAGCTCGCTCCTGATCAGCCGATCTATCGCGAGCTTTACGAATCTCTTTTGAAGGCGACTGGCAGAACCGACGAAGCGTACCGGACTCATCCGCTCGTGGACCGACCATGGCGCGCAGCAAATCGGAGTGGTACGCTCGCGGGCCTCGAAGAACAGTTTGACCTGATCCCGCTTCCAGCCGGCGCGGTCCTGCTGGGGTCGTCGGATCTCCTCGGATCCGCGAAGGCGGATTCCGGGACGGCCGACCGTCGCGTGATCAGGACTCGCAGGTACGCGGTCCCGAACTCCGCCGGGGAGCTTGAACAGCACTTCGCGACTGCGTGGCCCGGATTCGCATGGAAGCTGGTGACGCCGGAGGACCTCGCGGGCGGCCTCTTCGGCGCTATGATCGCCCCGGCACTCTCGGACACGACCAATGGTCGGGTCCGCATGTTTTACGCCGCACTCCAGTGGCGCTCGGAGAATGGCCGGCAGGATCTCCGGTTGCCCTGGGGTGTGGGCCCTGACGACGGGGTTCGGCCCTGGGACGGGGTGGCGCTCCTCGCGACGGAACTCACGGGCCCGGCGGGCGGGACGAGAACAGGGGCGCTCGAGGCGATTCGCACGGACCCGTACTGCCTCCTCACCGTCGCCAACATGAGGACGCTGCCTCGATGAAACGACCCACTCGCTCTCGTCCGTTCCGTGTCGCCGCCCTCCAGACCCGCCCCGTATTCGGCGACGTCGATCGCAACGTCCAACGCGCGCTCGCGCTCGCCAACCGCGTGACGCCTGCTGCCGCGCTCTACGTGTTCCCCGAGCTCATGACCTCGGGCTACGCGTTCGCCTCGCGCGCCGAGGCGCGTGCGCTCGCCGAAACGCCGGGGGCCCGCCCCGCGCACGCGCCGGGCCTGCATGCGCTCGCGGCGTGGGCGAAGGCGAAGAAGACGCACGTGGTCGCGGGCTTCCCCGAGAAGGACGGCGCGCGTGTCTACAACAGCGCGGCGCTGATCGGCCCCGACGGCCGCCTCAAGGACGTGTATCGCAAGCTCCACCTGTTCGACGACGAGAAGCTGTGGTTCGCGCCCGGCGACCGCGCGCCTCGCGTCTCGCGCGTGGGGCCGGCGCGCGTCGGCATGCTGGTGTGCTTCGACTGGCGCTTCCCGGAGATCTGGCGCGTGCTCGCGCTCGCGGGGGCGGACTTGATCGCGCACCCGTCGAACCTGGTCGTGCCGCGCGCCGCGCAGCAGGCGACCCTGGTGCGCGCGCTCGAGAATCGCGTATTCGTCGTGACCGCGAACCGCGTGGGGGAGGACGTGAGGCCCGATCGCCGCATCGGGTTTACCGGGCTCTCGCAGATCGCCGCGCCGGACGGAAGCAAGCTGGCGCGCGCCGGGGCGCGGGCCGTGAAGGTGCTCGCGGCCACGCTGGACCTCTCGAAGGCGCGCGAGAAGAAGTTCGCCGGGCGCAACGACATCTTCAGGGATCGGCGACCGGAGTATTACGAGGCGGTCGCGGCACCGAAAAGTAAACGCTAGCCCGCCCTATGATTTGCTAGGCTTGACCCTCACTCGAAGAAGGGAGTCCGCCATGCGCAAACTCGCCGCACCGATCCTGCTCTTGCTCGGGTTCCTCTCCGCGGGCAATGCACGGGCCACCGTGGTCGAGGTTCAATTGCCCGAACTCAACGGCCTCTACTGGCCGCACGGAGCGGAGCCCGCCGGGGGCAAGAGCGCGACCATTCAGCTACCTTCGAAACCCTCGGTCATTCATGGAGTCAGTATCCGCGTGCGCGGCACGAGCACGACGGGGGTGTGGTCCTGCGACAGCCAGACGGGTCCCCGGGATTACACGATCGGCGTGAATCTTAGCGCTTCGATGCCAGCGGGCGCGGACTGGTGGTTCACCCAGGGTCCGGGGGAGTTGGGCACAGGGGCGTTTGATTGGACTTCGACATTCGTGCCCTTCCACGCCCCGACCTGGGATTTCCTGCTCGACGGAACCGGGCAGATCAACCTGGGCGGGCAGGCGGAGTCCGCGATCCCGGAGTGCACCTTGATCAACAACGCGGCGTCGCTGACGGTGAGCGATGTCACATTGATCGTCGACGGCGAGTTCCCCACGCCGGCAAACGTGTCGACCTGGGGCCGGATCAAGGCGCAGTTCCGTTAGTCATCGGTAGGGGTCACGCCTGCGCAATTCTGTCCCTCGCATCGCCTAAGTTCTCCTCTCAGGCCCGATGTTCACGCGCCCCCGTGAACGGTGCAATCTTGCACACGTATTCCCTGAACCACATCGCCGACGCCGCCCTCGAGCTCCGGCTCTCGACGCTGGTCTCTCGTGAGCGCCGCGTCACCGCACGGATCCTCGCTCACCTCGCCGAGGTCGACGCCCGAAAGCTCTACGCTCCGGCGGGTTACCCGTCGATGTTCGCCTACTGCGTCGAGAAGCTCCATCTCTCGGAGGACGCGGCCTACAAGCGCATCCAGGTGGCGCGGATCGCGCGCGACTTTCCGGCACTGTTTCCCGCGCTCGCGGACGGGCGGTTGCACATGGCTGCGGTGCGCCTGCTCGCGCCTCACCTGACCGCGCAGAATGCCGATGAGCTCGTTCTCGCCGCGACTCGCATGACGCGTGTCGAGGTCGAGTCGATGCTGGCATGCCGGTTTCCACGCGCTGAAGAGTTAACGTTTCTCGAGCCGGTGGTCGAACTCGGGAGCCCGAGCCCGAGTCCGGTCGTGGCCGGAGTGAATCCCGAGCGCGACGCTTGCAAACTTGCCCCGGGGCAAGTTGGGAGCAGGCTCAAGCCCTTGTCGCCACGGCGCTTCGATCTACACGTCACGATCGATCTCGCGACCCGCGACCATCTCGAGCGCGCACGCGAGCTCGGCGGCGGCGATGTCGAACAGGTCCTCGCCCGGGCGCTCAGCCTCTACGTCGCACAGCTCGAAAAGCGAAAGTTCGCGGCGACTGCCCGCCCGCGTCGGCCCGGGCGCGCCGCGACGCGCCCGCGCACGATTCCGGCCCATGTCCGGCGAGTCGTCCGGGAACGGGACGGGGGCCGCTGCACGTTCACGAGCGAGAACGGCCGTCGATGCGGATCGCGCGCGTTCCTCGAGTTCGATCACGTGCGTGCGCTCGCGCGCGGGGGCACTTCGACCGCCGAAGGCGTGAGGCTCCTGTGTCGAACGCACAACCAGTACGAGGCGGACCGGACGTTTGGAGAAGCGTTCATGGCCGCGCAGCGCGCCCGAGCCGGGCGGGACGCAGACGTGATCGCGGGTTTGCGTGGACTCGGCGTGAGCGCCGCCCGGGCGCGGGAAGCGGTCACCGCCCTACCCGCGGAGGCGACCGTCGAAGAGGGGTTGCGGGCGACGCTGCGGGCGCTCGCGCCGAAGCAGCCGCAGCGGGTCGCCTTGAAGCCGCCGGACCTTGGCGGGGCCCCAGCCGCCACGGCCACCGCTGCGGTCGCTTTTAGCCGCTGATCAGCCGCGCGATCCCGAACGCGGCACCCGCAGCGAGTCCGCCCACGAGAGTGGTCTGGAGCGCACTCTTGATCGGCAGCACGCCCGTGAACTGTCCCTTCACCCAGCCAAAGACGAAGAGCGCGGCCAGGGTCAGCCCGACCGACCAGGTGAGCGCCGTGTTCATTGTGTGCGCGAGCATGTAGGGCGCGAGCGGCACGAGCCCGCCCGCGACGTAGGCGCCGGCGATCGTGAGTGCGCTCGTGCGGGCGCGTTTCGGGTCGGGCTCCTCGAGGCCGAGCTCGAAGCGCATCATGAAGTCGACCCACGCCTGCTTGTCCTTCCCGAACGCATCGAGGATCGGGGCGATGTGCTCCTTGCTGAGCCCGTAACCCTCGAACACCTCCGAGACCTCGTCGCGCTCGGCGTCCGGCTTCTCGGCCACCTCGGCGACCTCGCGCGCGCGTTCGCTCGCGTAGTGTTCAACATCGCTGCGCGCCGCGAGGTACCCGCCGAGTCCCATCGCGATCGAGCCCGCGACGATCTCGGCGAGGCCGGCGGTGACCACGATCCCGGCATGCGCCGCCGCGCCCGAGAGGCCCGCGGCGAGGGCGAACGGCACGGTCAACCCATCGGCCATGCCGATCACCACGTCGCGGACCGCAGCGCTGCCCTGGAAGTGCTTCTCGACATGTCGAGTCTGGGGCACGGGAGTCGGCTAGGCCCCGGACTTCTGCGCGCGCTGGAACGCCGGCTCGTTGTGGTCGAAATCGTAGATCGAGTGCGGTGCGATGCCGAGCGCGCGCAGGTAGCAATAGAGCTGACCGCGATGATGCCAGTACTCGTCGGTCAGGATCTGGAGCATGACGAAGCCCGGGAAGTCGTGACCCCAGGGTGTCTTCACGGTGCCCTGGACCTGGGCATCGGTCAGCCCCTGGATGCTCTTGTCTCCCGCAGCCCACTGCGTGCGGCACCAGGCCACGAGCTCGTCCGTGGTCTTGAACGATGCAGCGGTCGGCTTCTCGGCCGCCTCGAAATCCTGGATCTCCCCCTTGGCCACGCCGGCGGTGATGGCCTCGATGCTCTGGTACATGTGGACGACGAGTTCCTTCGGCGTGCGCATGCCGGAGATGGGGTGTGCGTCGAGCTGGTCGGACGGCAGCAGCGCGATCGCGCGCAATCCGATGCCGTTGACGGTGCGGAACTGATCCCAGTTCTGGCGGATGGTGGCCTGGTTCATGGCTTGGACTCCTCGGGGACGAAAAGGGGCTTGTGCGAGCGATCCGATGGCGGAGCGGGTGGAGCATAGCCCTCCTGCCGGGCCGAAACCAGCCCCGGCACGGCACTTGAAAGCCGGGACCCGAGCAGGCATTCTGTCGCCATGCCCAACGTGTTGCCGTTCCGTGCCGTCCGTCCCGCCGTGAAGGGGGACCTGTCCGCGCGCCTGTCGCCGCCGTACGACGTGATCGCGCCCGACGAGCGCGCGCGCCTGGCTCAGGACCCGCACAACCCGGCGCACGTGATCCTGCCGCAGGACGATGCCGGCGACGGTAGCCGCTATGAAGCGGCCCGGCGGATCCTCGACGGCTGGCTGGCGGAGGGGGCGCTTGCGCGCGACGCGGCCCCGGCGTTCTACCCCTACGAACAGACGTTCATCCACGCGGGACGCTTGCTCTCGCGGCAGGGCTTCTTCGGGCTCCTCGAGCTGCGCGAGTTCGGCGAGGGCGGCGTTTTCGCCCACGAGCGCACGCTCAACGCGCCCAAGGAGGATCGCTATCGCCTGCTCTCGGCGACGCGCACGAACCTGTCGGCGGTGTTCGTCCTCTACGAGGACCCGCAGGGCGAGATCAAGGCCGCGGTCGAGGCCGCGCGCGCGCAGGCTCCGCTCGGCGCCGCGCAGACCGCGGAGGGCAAGGAGCGGTTGTGGGCTGCCGGGGCCGATGCGATCGCGCGCACCTTGCGCGGCCAGAGCCTGGTGTTCGCCGACGGCCATCACCGCTACGAGTCGGCGTTGCGCTATCGGCGCGAGCGCCGCGCCGCCGAGCCCGAGGCCTCGTTCCCGCAGGCCTACGACTTCATGCTCGCGTGCTTCGTCGAGGCGAACGACCCCGGGCTGCTCGTGTTGCCGACCCACCGCGTGCTGCATGGTCTCGGCCACTTCACCATGGCCGAGCTGGCGGAGAAGCTCGACGGCACGTACCGCATCGAGGGCCTCGGCGAGTGCGCCGACGCCGACGGTGCCGCGTGGCGCTCGGAAGCGTTCCTGGCGAACCATCCGGCTGGGGCGTTCGTCGCGGTCACCGCAGGCGAGCGCGTGCTCACCGGGTTCGTGCTCGATCCCGCCGCACGCGAGCGCGCGTTCGCGGGCACGGACGTGCCGCGCGCGCTGCAGGTGCTCGACGTCGTCCAGCTGCACGAGCTGGTGCTCGGCAAGGCGCTCGGCATCACCGCCGAGAAGCTCGCCGCGCAGAGCCACGTCGAGTACGTCAAGTCGATGGCCGACGCCGTGCGCGCCGCGCGCGGCCAGGCAAACGCCCCCGGAGCGGTGGCGGGGGCGGCGGGCGCGCTCGAGCCGAACGCCGCGTTCCTGATGAACCCGACGCCGGTCTCGCAGGTGCTCGCGGTGGCGCGAGCCGGCGAGCGCATGCCGCAGAAATCGACCTACTTCCTGCCCAAGATCACGACCGGCTGGGCCTATCACGTGCACGACGTGCCCGGCGTGGTGTGGGGCGAGACGGCGGCCACGCAGGGCTGGTGGCCGGCGGCCGTGGCCTCGACTTAGACAACGCGCGGACAAGGCTTTATCACCGACGACGAAAGGAAGTTCTGAGCCGATGGCGTTCTGCATCCCGTTCACCCACAAGTTCCAGCCGGTCGAAGGTCCCGGCAGCGGCCTGACCTGGGAGCGCTGCGCGCGCTGCAACGTCCTGCGTGCGAAGATCGCGCCGCCGCTGCTCTCGCAGATGCCGCCGCGGCTCGACCTCGACCCGAACCCGAAGCGCTGGCTGCCTGGCCCGGGCGTTTCCTCGGGCGGCGAGGTCGGCCCGCGCAATCCGACGCTCGCGCGCGGCTACGCGAACGACGAGTAGCCAGGCCGCGCGCCCCCCATGCACGCGCTTCCGCTGGTCCTCACCGCCGCCGTCGTCCTCGCGATCGCGTACCGCTATTACTCCGCGTTCCTCGCCGCCAGGGCGCTGGCGCTCGACGACACGCGCCCCACGCCCGCCCACACGCGGTCCGATGGACACAACTTCGTCCCCACGAATCGCTGGGTCCTGTTCGGCCACCACTTCGCGGCGATCACCGGCGCCGGCCCGCTGATCGGTCCGGTGCTCGCGGCGCAGTTCGGCTACGCACCCGGCTTCCTCTGGCTCGTGATCGGCGTGTGCCTCGCGGGCGCGGTGCACGACTTCGTCATCCTGACGGCCAGCACGCGCTCGGGCGGGCGCTCGCTCGCCGAGCTCGCGCTGGTCGAGATCTCGCCGCGCGCGTACGTGTTGTGCGCAATCGCGATCCTGTTCGTGGTCGTGATCGCGCTCGCGGGTCTCGGGCTCGCCGTCGTCAACGCGCTGCGCGATTCGGCGTGGGGCGCGTTCACGATCGGCATGTCGATCCCGATCGCGTTCGGGATGGGCCTCTACATGTACCGCTTCCGCAAGGGCAAGATCGTCGAGGCGACCGCGATCGGCGTCGTGCTCATGCTGGCGTGCGTCGTGCTGGGGCGCTCCGTGTCGCTGAACCCGGCGCTCGCGCCGTTCTTCACGCTCGGCAAGGTGCAGGTCACGCTCGCGATGGCGGTGTACGGTTTCGTCGCCTCGGTGCTGCCGGTGTGGATCCTCTTGTGCCCGCGCGATTACCTCTCGAGCTTCATGAAGGTGGGCACGATCCTGTTCCTGGCGATCGGCGTGATCGTGGTCAACCCGCGGCTCCAGATGCCCGCGTTCACGCCGTTCGTCCACGGGGGCGGGCCGATCGTGCCCGGGACGCTCTTCCCGTTCCTGTTCATCACCATCGCGTGCGGTGCGATCTCGGGCTTTCACGCGCTCGTCGGTTCGGGCACCACGCCCAAGATGCTCGACAAGGAAAGCGACGCGCGCATGATCGGCTACGGCGCGATGCTGATGGAGGGGTTTGTCGGCGTGATGGCGCTGATCGCCGCGACCGCGCTCCACCCGGCCGACTACTTCGCGATCAACGTCGCGGCCGACAAGTTCGCGGGGCTCGGCATGCTGCCGGTCAACCTGCACGACCTCGAGGGGCAGGTCGGGGAGTCGCTCGCGGCGCGGCCGGGCGGGGCGGTGTCGCTCGCGGTCGGGATGGCGCAGGTGTTCTCGGGGCTGCCCGGCATGCGCGGGCTGATGTCCTACTGGTACCACTTCGCGATCATGTTCGAGGCGCTGTTCATCCTGACGACCATCGATACCGGGACCCGCGTGTCGCGCTTCCTGCTGCAGGAGTTCGTCGGCCGCGCCTGGAAGCCGTTCGGCCGCGTCGACTGGATGCCGGGCACGATCCTCTCCACGCTCGTGATCGTGGCGGGTTGGAGCTACTTCATCCTGACCGGCAGCATCTCGACGATCTGGCCGATGTTCGGGATCGCGAACCAGCTGCTCGCCTCGATGGCGCTCGCGATCGGCACCACGCTACTGGTCAACGCCGGGCGGCAGCGCTACGCGTGGTGCACCGCGGCGCCGCTGGTGTTCGTCGCCACCAGCACGCTGACCGCCGGCTTCCTCTCGGTGCGCGACAACTTTCTGCCGCTCGCGCGCTCGGCGGATCCCGCGAAGGCGTCGACCGGAGTCGTGGACGCGGCGCTGACGACGATCATGATGGTGTGCGTCGTGCTCGTGCTGATCGAGGCCGTGCTCGCCTGGGTGCGCGCCCCGCAGCGAAGGGCCGAGCGGGCGGCGCTGGGCGGAGTGGCGTACGCGGCGGCGGGGGGCAGCCCCGGACCTCCGCACTCGCCGTGCTGCTGATCAGCGCGCGTTCGCCGCGCGGTTGAGCGCGTCGACGCGACGCTCCGCGGATCGCCTCACGGCGCCGAGCGAGAGCCCGTGGCGTTTCGCGATTCTTTCCCATCCCAGGAGCTTGCTTTCACGCAGCCGCCAGATCTCGGCGACGGGGCGATGGGAGCGGCGCGCGATCTCGTGCGCGAGCACGATCTGCCCCCACGAGCGCCACCCGCCGTCCCGCTCCTTGAACATGCGCGCGCGCGTTCCGCCATACCAGGTGGCCATGCGATCGGCCATGCGCGCCTCCTGCGCGGGCGTGACGGCGCCGATGCTTTGGTTCCAGCGTTCGATGTCGTCGTCGCTCGGTTCGCGCGCGGGGGCTGGCACGATGCGACAGCCCGGCATCGGCGGTGCAGGCATGGTGGCCACGGGCGGGGGCCTGAGGGGTTTCGGGAGGAGGACCTCGGTCCGGGCCGAAGAGGCCATCCCCAGGGCAAGGACGAGCGCAAGGACGACTGCGCGGACGGCGGACTTCGGGCGCGCGGTTTCCCAGTGCAGCAGGGGCATCAGGGCCATGCTTCCTCCCATCGGTCGCGGGCCCAGTCCCGCGTCCCGCGACAGGGTACCGCCTGCCGGGCCGCGGTGGTAGGCTCGGGATGCAGTCCGCCCGCCGCTCCACCGACACGGAGGTTCCAGATATGCGCTTCCCCACGAACATCGCGCGCCGTCGCGCGCCCCGGTTGCTGGCCCTCGCCGCGCTCGGCCTCCTCACGCTCGCCGGCTGCAAGGGTGCGACCCCGATCAAGGAGCTGCTCGACGACCCCTCGCGCTACACCGGGACGGTGCGCATCGCCGGCACAGTCACCAGCTCGGCCGGCGCGCTGGGTGCCGGCTTCTACAAGGTGAACGATGGCACGGGCGGGATCACCGTCGTGACCAAGAGCGGCGGCGTGCCGCGCGAGGGCGCGAAGGTCGGCGTCCAGGGCACGCTCAAGAGCGGCTACACGTTGGGCACCGAGTCGCTGACCGTCTTGATCGAGGACAAGCGCTACACGCCCTGAGCGGCGCGGAAATGTGCCGCGGGATGAAAACACGACGGGCGCCCCCGAAGGGGCGCCCGTCCTCGTTGCAGGGAAGAACCGGTGCGGTTACTTGCCGTGACCGAGCGCGTGGCCGACCGCGCCGTCCACCGAGGCGCTCGCCGAGGCGCCGGCGGCCTTCGCGGCCGCATTCGCGTTCGCGTTGGCATTGGCATTCGCGCCGCGCAGTGCGGCACGGCTTGCGCCGTCCGCGTTGATGGACGCGACCTTTCCGTCGGCACGCGCGAGTCCCGCCGCGACGCGCGACTCGGCCTGCACCGCGCTCATGGTCTGCCCGAGGTTCAAGCCGAGGCCGGCGGCAATCTTGCCCCAGCCCATGCCCGCCTCGTGCATCGCCTCGAGGTTCGCGACCGTCGCGTTGGCGTCGGACGAACCGCTCGCCGCCAGCGTGTGCGCGATCATGAGATTGCCCCACGAGGCATCGAGTGCCTGCTTCTCGTCGAGCACCGCCTGGGTGGTCATCCCGAACTCCGCGCCGATCCGGCCCGCGATCTTGGACTCGGCGGAGCTGGCGTCGGTGTCGTCCACCTTCTTGGCGGTGGCTTCGAGCTTGCCGCTGACCTCCGCCTGCGACTTCGCCGAGACCTTCGCCGCGCGCTCCTCGAGACGCCGGGCGAGGTCCGCGCGCGTGCTCACCGATGCGTCGGCCGAGACACTCGTCGCCGAGCCGGCATCCGCGCTCATCGCCGCCTGGGCAGCGGCTTCGGTTGTGCTCTGCGTGCCCTCGGCGAGCGCGCCGTGGGCGGTTCCCATCACCAGCAACAGGGCGAGAACTTCCTTGCGGAGGTGCAGGTTGCGATTCATGGCTGAGTTCTCCTCGTTGAAGTGTGAAGGAGCGGCTTCCGGCCACTCCATTTCGGGGCGCGTTGACTCGCGCCCGGCCAGGGCCTACCCACGCGCAATACGTCAGGGCAGGATGATGCGAACTCCGAAGCGCGCCGTCAGGCGCGCCGAATCGGGATTTCCGGTGCCGGCCCGGTTCGGGTCAGGACCCAGCCCGAGACCGGGACCCAGGCCTCCGATGGGCCCGCCGCCCGCTCCACCGCCGCTACCTCCGGACAGCACCCCCGAGGGATCGCGCGCCAGGCCGACATCCGCAAGCAGGTGGAGCGGTCCCACCGCCTGCCAGCGCGCCCCGACTTCACCCGCCTGCGCATCGGCTTCACCCGCAGTGCGGGCGAAGGATCCGCCCACGTGCGTCGCGAAACGGGTTCCGAGCGCCTGCTCGAGGTCTCCCGTGACACCGCGCGTGACGACTCCGTCATCGCGGCGCGAACGGAACACATTCGCTCCGAGCGTGGTCTGGCCGAGGTGGACCTCCGGCCCCAGCCGCATGCTCCAGGCGTCCGGCGCAGTCGATCGCAGGACGCGCGTCACGCCGCCCCGCAGGGACAGGGCCGGGGCCAGCCCGACGGAGCCGCCGACGCCGGCCGCGTACCCCGCGCCGTCGAACGAGTCGTCGATGCGCGACAGCGCAAGCGACGCGTCGTACCCGGGAGATGCGAGCACGCCGATCGCGGTCGCCGACTTGACCAATCGCCCGCCATCGATCGAGTAGCGCTGGGCGTCGATCGCGAATGCGCCCGCCCCGGCCCGCGCCGGCAGCGTGTGGACTGCAAGACTCGTCATCGTTCCGACCACCACTGCGGCCGTGAGGCATGTTCCACGCTGCCAAGTCTTTGTCATGTGATCCCTCCCCGTTTGCCCCTCACGACCATGGCCTTCGCAAGCCGCGTGCCCGGAAACCCTCGGGGCGTTAAGTAACGATCCTGTGCGAGCCCGGGGGCAGGGGTTCAACTGTTCCGGCAGCGCTCCGCGCCCGCCGGGTGTCCCGTCCGGGACAACGGGCTGGACGGTCCGTCCCGATTCGGTCGTGTGGGAGCGCGTTTCAGCCGCGAACCACACGCGCATTGTTCGCCCCGGCGGCACGGTTGTGTTGCCGGATGCAACGGCGTTACCTTGGAGCCAGAGGCTGCGCGTTTTAGCCGCGCCGCTGACCCACTTTCCCAAGGAGCAATCCCGATGGCAGCGAATCCCGTGCACGCCCTGTTCGAGGCCGGACAGAGCGTGTGGCTCGACTTCATTCGTCGCGACCTGCTGACCGGCGGCGAGCTCAAGCGCATGGTCGACGGGGGCCTCGTCTCCGGGCTGACCTCGAACCCGACGATCTTCGAGAAGGCGATCGCCGGCTCGCCCGATTACGACGCGGAACTCGCGACGCTCGCGCGCGCGGGCAGGAGCGCGAGCGAGATCTTCGACGCGCTCGCGATCGCCGACATCCAGGGCGCGTGCGACGTCCTGCGCCCCGTCTACGACAAGACTGGAGGCAAGGACGGCTACGCCTCGATCGAGGTCTCACCGCTGCTCGCGCGCTCGACGGCCGAGACGCTCGCCGAGGCGCGCCGCCTGTGGGCCGCGGTCGCACGGCCGAACGTCATGGTCAAGATCCCGGCCACCGCCGAGGGCGTGCCCGCGATCCGCGCGGCGATCGGCGAGGGGATCAACATCAACGTCACGCTCATCTTCTCGGTGGCCGTCTATGAGCGCGTGGTCGAGGCCTACCTCGCGGGGCTCGAGGACCTGCTCGCCCGGGGCGGCGACGTGGCGAGGATCGCGTCGGTCGCCTCGTTCTTCGTCAGCCGCGTCGACTCGCTGCTCGACCCGCAGCTCGACGCGATCGGGCAGACCGGTCCGCCCGCGGTCGGGGACGCTGCGAAGTCGCTGCTCGGCACGATCGCGGTCGCGAACGCGCGCGTCGCATACGGGCGTTTCATGGAGCTGTTCGCCGGCGCGCGCTGGGACGCGCTCCAGGCGAAGGGCGCACGCACCCAGCGCCCCCTGTGGGCGAGCACGGGCACGAAGAACAAGGCTTACTCCGACGTCAAGTACGTCGCCGAACTGGCCGGGCCCGACACCGTCAACACCATGCCGCCCGACACGCTCAAGGCGTTCGTCGATCACGGCGTCGTGGTCGAGTCGCTCACCGGCACGGCCTCCGACGCGAAGCAGGTGCTGGCGCGCCTCGCGGGCACCGGGCTGTCGCTCGAGGAGGCGTGCGCGAAGCTCGAGCGGGACGGCGTGCGCACGTTCGCCGACTCGTTCCACGAGTTGATCGCCCGCGTCGAGGCGCGGCGCGTCGGCCTGGTGTGGACCGGGCCGGAGCGCGAGCAGGCGTCGCTCGGCGCGCTCCAGCCCGCGGTCGACGCGCGCCTCGCCGCACTCGCCGGGGGGAAGCCCGCCGAGCGACTCTCCGCGCATGACCCGACGCTATGGTCCGCCGATGCGGCGGTCGGCAAGACCATCCAGAACCGTCTCGGCTGGCTCACCGCCCCCGGGACGATGGCCGGCGAGTGCGCGGCGCTCGAGGCCTGGGCGAACGGGATCGCCGGCGAGGGTTACACGGACGCCGTCGTGCTGGGCATGGGCGGCTCTTCGCTCTGTCCCGACCTGTTCGCGCGCACGTTCGCGGCGGCGCCCGGCCGGCTGCGCCTGCACGTGCTCGACTCGACCGACCCGGTCGGCGTCGCGCGCCTGCGCGCGCGGCTCGATCCGGCGAAGACGCTGTTCGTGGTCTCGACCAAGTCCGGCAACACGACCGAGACCCTGTCGTTCGCCTCGTTCTTCGAGGACGAAGTGCGCGCGCAAGGCGTGGACCCGCCCGGCCGGAACTTCGTCGCGATCACCGATCCGGGCAGCCCGCTCGAGGCGCTCGCGCTGGTCCGCAAGTACCGCCGCACGTTCCTCAACGCGCCGGACGTGGGCGGGCGCTACTCGGCGCTGACCTACTTCGGCCTCGTGCCGGCGGCGCTCGCGGGGATCGACCTCGAGCCCTTGCTCACGCCCGCGGTCGGCATGATCCAGGCCTGCGGCCCGCGTGCGGGCACGGGCGAGAACCCGGGCCTGCGCCTCGGCGCCGTGCTCGGCGAGGCGTGGCGCGCGGGGCGGGACAAGCTCACGCTCGTGGTCACTCCCTCCGCCGCGGCGCTCGGTCCGTGGCTCGAGCAATTGATCGCCGAGAGCACGGGCAAGCTCGAGAAGGGCATCGTGCCCGCCTCGGACGAGCCGCTCGGCCCGCCCGCCGTGTACGGCCCGGATCGGCTGTTCGTGGCGATCGGGCTAATCGGCGAGGCGCAGCCGGGAACGGATGCAGCGCTCGAGGCGCTCGTCGCCGCGGGCCACCCGGTGCTCTGGCTCACGCTCGGCGCCTTGACCGATCTGGGCGCCGAGTTCGTGCGCTGGGAGGTCGCGACCGCGGTGGCGGGCGTGATCCTCGAGGTCAATCCGTTCGACGAGCCGAACGTGTCCGAGAGCAAGGCGAACACCGCCGCCGCACTCGCCGCGTTCGAGGCGAACGGATCGCTCGCGCCGGCGCACGCGCTCGCGCGCGGCGAGTCGCTGTCGGCGTACGCCGGTGGCCTGCACGGCTCGGAGCTCAAGCCGGCCGCCGCTGGGGGCGAGCCCCATGGCGACCCCTTCGAGCGCGTGCTCGCGGCGCACCTGGGGCACGCCGGGCGCGGGGACTATCTCGCGCTGCTCGCGTACCTCGATCCCTCGTCCGCCGAGGCCATGAAGCTCGCGCAACTGCGGGCGCTGCTGCGCGACGGGCTCCAGGTCGCGACCACGCTCGGCACCGGGCCGCGCTACCTCCACTCGACGGGGCAGTTGCACAAGGGCGGTCCGGCGACCGGCGTCTACCTCATGCTCACCGCCGAGGCCCGCGCCGACCTGCCGATCCCCGGCGCGCCCTACTCGTTCGGCGTGCTGATCGACGCGCAGGCGCAGGGCGACTTCGAGTCGCTGGTGGCTAAGAACCGGCGCGCGCTGCGCGTCCACCTCGAGGGCGACCGCCTGGCCGCGCTCGACCGGCTTCTCGCCGCGTGCGAACACGTGCTGGCCGGGCGCACGGGCGCCGTGGCCTCGTGAGCGAACTCGCGCTGTCGCCGTTCCGGGAGGGCCTCGCGCGCGAGGTCGCGCCGCCGCCGTGCACGGTCG
>JBKJJJ010000105.1:0-18288 GCA_046598045.1 Candidatus Eiseniibacteriota bacterium | reverse complement strand
GCGCGCGCTCGGGACGCGCGCCGACTCGAGCGCGCTGCCGCAGGTCCTCGCGGGGCTGGGCGATGCCGATCCCGCCGTGCGCGAGACGGCTGCCGCGGCTGCGCTGGCGCTGCATTCGCGCGATGCCCGGGTGGCGCTCGAGCAGGCGCTCGCCGACCAGGACCCCGCGGTGCGCCTGGCCGCGGCGCGAGGGCTCGGGGGCCTGCTCGGGGACGACGCGTGGTCCGACCTGAGGCCGCTGCTCGCCGACCCCGAGCGCTGGGTGCGCGCGGGCGTGCTCGACGCGCTCTCGGGCATGCACAGCGAGGAGCCGCGGCGCATGCTGCTGAAGGTCGCGGCGGGCATTCGCGCGATCGGCGGCTCGGCGTCGTACGAGGAGCGCGCGTCGGCGTTCTCGGCGCTCGCCGCGGCCAAGGCGAAGACCGCGCGCGGCGAGATTCATGCCGGGATGCGCGACGCGAACTGGCTGGTCGCCGCGTCGGCGACCGACGCCGCCGGCGCGAGCGGCGACTCGACGCTCGTGCCCGACCTCGCGTGGATGGCCCGCCACAACCCCGATCCGCGCGAAGGCGACGTGCTGCTCTCGGTCTACGGTGCGCTCGAGGCGCTCGGCCCGGGCGCCGTCTCCGCCGGTGCGGGCGCCGGCGCAAAGGACAGTGTCCAGGCCGTGCTCGCGACCGGGCTGTCCGCGGCCGACCCGCGCCAGAGGGAAGCGGCGGGCAAGGCCTGGAGCGCGGTGTTCGGCGCGGATTCCCTGCCGCGCGCGCGCGCGTTCCACCCCGCGCCCGCGTGGCGCGAGGCCGCGCTCGCGCCCTATCGCGCGCTGCTGGCGGACGAGGACTCGGCGGGGGCGATCGGCCGGGTCACCGGTGCCACGATCGAGACCGCGCGCGGCCCGATCGAGCTCGCGCTCGATCCGCGCGAGGCGCCGCTCACCGTGCGGAACTTCATCACGCTCGCCGAGAAGCATTACTACGACGACGTGCACTGGCACCGCGTCGTGCCCTACTTCGTGATCCAGGACGGCGACCCGACGGGCACGGGCTCGGGCGGGCCGGGCTACACGTTCCGCTGCGAGTACAACGAGTTGCGCTACGACACGGGAGCGGTCGGCATGGCGCTCTCGGGCAAGGACACCGGTGGCTCGCAGTACTTCATCACGCTCTCGCCGCAGCCGCACCTGGACGGGCGCTACACGATCTTCGGTCACGTCGTCAAGGGCCAGGACGTGGTCGAGCGCACGCGTCGTGGCGATCGCATCGCGCGGATTGTGATCCACCGGCGGTGACGCGCGCGCACGCTCCGGTGCGCGCTATCCGGCTTCCACATCGTCGCTTCGCTCCCGGCCGTGGGCGCGTGCGTGCGTGGCACGGGAATTTAATTCGGCGTGGACGGTGAAATGCGTTGACGGCATTCGACCCCCGGCCGTATTTCTTTTGTCCTCGCTGCGGTTCGCGCAGTCTCCAACACGCGGAGTCTTTCGCCCTTCCCTGCGCGGGCGAGCGGGAAAGTTCAGGAGGGTGGGACGGGGGCCCTTGGGCCCTCATCCTTCCTTCCTCACAAGTGAGCAAGCACCTTGGGTACAGGTCTTGCCCCCGCGCCAAGACACTCGAGACCATCGGACAGGCCGCAGCACGGCCGCGACTGGGCGCGAGCAGACACAACTCGAACAGATGGAACACGCACGGCCGGCCCCACCCCCGTGGTTTTTCCACATGGTGGGGAGTGGGCAGCTATCGGCCAACGATTCGGAACTTTCGGGTTCCGGCCGGGTGTTTCGTTGTCGGGTGCGGGAGCGCAAAGCTGCTGCTGAGGTCTGCCTCCAGGTCCCACGACTTTGGTCTGGGTGGCATCCGGATGGATGCCGCCAGAGGGAGGATCAGTGAAGATCCGTCGTCGTTTCACGAGTGAGGGGCGGAGCCCTTACGAGGGAATCGACTTCGACCGCCGTGCGTCCGAGATTCGCAATCCCGACGGCTCGATCGTTTTCCGCCTCGAGGATGTCGAAGTCCCGGCCGAGTGGTCGCAGGTCGCCACCGACATTCTGGCGCAGAAGTACTTTCGCAAGGCGGGGGTGAGCGCAGACGGCGCGGTCGACGAAGCCGGCCGCCCGCTGCATTCCGGCGAGACCAGCGCGAAGCAGGTCTTCCACAGGATGGCCGGCTGCTGGACCCACTGGGGCCGCGACGCCGGCTATTTCGACACGCCGGCCGACGCCCAGGCCTACTACGACGAGATGTGCCACATGCTCGCCGCGCAGGTCGCGGCGCCGAACTCGCCGCAGTGGTTCAACACCGGTCTGCACTTCGCCTACGGGATCTCGGGCCCGGCCCAGGGCCACTTCTACGTCGACGCCAGGTCCGGCAGGATGGTCGAGGCCACGAACGCCTACGAGCATCCGCAGCCCTCGGCGTGTTTCATCCAGTCCGTGTCCGACGACCTGGTGAGCCCGGGCGGCATCATGGACCTGTGGGTGCGCGAGGCCCGTCTGTTCAAGTACGGCTCGGGCACCGGCAGCGACTTCTCGAACCTGCGGGGCGAGAACGAGCGGCTCTCGGGCGGCGGACGCTCGTCCGGCCTGATGTCCTTCCTGCGCATCGGCGACCGCGCCGCGGGCGCGATCAAGTCGGGCGGCACGACCCGTCGCGCGGCGAAGATGGTGATCCTCAAGGTCGACCATCCTGACATCGAGCAGTTCATCGACTGGAAGGTGGTCGAGGAGCAGAAGGTCGCGGCCCTGGTCGCGGGCTCGCGGATGTGCCACCGCCGCCTGAGCGCGGTCCTCGACGCCTGCCAGGTGCGTGCGGGCCAGACCATGGGCCAGCCCGGCTTCGCGCTCGCCGATGCCGACGCCGAACTCGTGATCGATCCGGCGCGGAACCCGGCCCTCAAGAACGCGATCCGCGCCGCGCGCGCCGCGTACGTGCCCGAGGCCTACATCCAGCGCGTGCTGCAGCTCGCCGCGCAGGGCGTGCTCGAGCTCGACTTCCGTGAGTACACGACCGACTGGGACGGCGCCGCCTACGGCACCGTGAGCGGGCAGAATTCGAACAACTCGGTGCGCATCCCGAACGAGTTCTTCGATGCGCTCGATGCCGACGCCGACTGGTCGCTGATCCGTCGCACCGACGGCAAGGTCGCGAAGAAGCTGCCGGCGCGCGCGCTGTGGGACAAGATCTCGTACGCCGCCTGGGCGTGCGCGGATCCGGGCCTGCAGTACGACACCACGATCAACGAGTGGCACACCTGCCCGCAGGACGGGCGGATCAACGCTTCGAATCCATGCGTCACCGGCGACACGCTCGTGGCCACGGCCGGAGGTTGGCGCCGCATCGATTCGCTGGTCGGCGTGAACTCGTCGGTCATCGGATCGGACGGCCGCGCGCACGAGATCGCGCCCGCGTTCGTCACCGGCTTCAAGCCGGTCTATCGCCTGCGCACGAAGTCGGGCTACACCCTCAAGCTCACGGCCGACCACAAGGTGTTCACGCGCAATCGCGGCGACGTGGCGGCGAAGGACCTGGCGCCGGACGACGTGATCGCGCTGGGGCGGCCCGGGTTCGGGACGCGCGCGCTGAAAGACGCAGAGCAGGTCGGCCAACTTGTCGCCGAGCTCGCTTCGGTCTCGGAAATCGCGTCCCTCGAGCGGTGGAAGGAGTCGCATTTCGAGGATCTCGCGCGTCTCCTCCCTCCGGACTCCGACGTTTTCATGCTCGACAAGCCTTCCCGCATCGAGTTCGGAGAAGGGGTCTTCGCGCTCGACCGCGCTTCAGTGGTCGCGCTGCTCAAGGGGATCATCAACGGAGTCGCATCGCCCGGCGGAGCCGGTCGGACCACGGATCTTTCGATCGTGCTCGCATCCGAGTCGCTGCTCGATCAGGTCCAACTCCTGCTGCTCGCGCTGGGCGTGCAGTCCTCGCGCACCGAAGACACGAAGGTCCTGAAGGTCGCGGAAGCATGGCTGTCGACTCTGGCCCACGAGTTGGGCTCGGTCGGTCAGTTGTGGTTCGCGCCGATGCTCCGGTATCAGGCGTCGATCCAGCCGCTCGAGGACAACTTCGCCTCGCTCACTCCGCTCGGCGAGGAGGTCGTCTTCGACCTCACCGAGCCCTCGACGCATCACTTCGTGGCGTCGGGTCTCGTGGTCCACAATTGCAGCGAGTATCTTTTCATCGACGACACCGCGTGCAACCTCGCGTCGATCAACCTCGCGGAGTTCCAGCACGTGGACGGGTCGTTCGACGTCGAGGGCTACCGCCACGCGGTGCGGCTGTGGACGATCACGCTCGAGATCTCGGTCGGCATGGCGTCCTACCCGTCCGAGGCGATCGCGCGCGGTTCGTATGATTTCCGCACGCTCGGGCTCGGCTACGCGAACCTCGGCACGCTGCTCATGCGCCAGGGCCTGCCCTACGACTCGCCGCAGGCGCTCGCGATCGCGAGCGCGCTGACCGCGATCCTGACGGGCGAATCCTACGCCGTCTCGGCCGAGATGGCCGGAGAACTCGGACCGTTTCCCGGCTTCGCCAAGAACCGCGAGGACATGCTGCGCGTGATCCGCAATCATCGCCGCGCGTCCTACGACACGCCGAAGGTCGAGTACGAGGGCCTCACCGTCACGCCGCAGGGCATCGATCCGGTGCACTGCCCGCCCGACCTGCTGGCGGCGGCCCGCGTGTCGTGGGACCGCGCGCTGAGGCTCGGGGAGGTGCATGGTTATCGCAACGCGCAGGTCACGGTGATCGCGCCCACGGGCACGATCGGCCTGGTCATGGATTGCGACACCACCGGCATCGAGCCCGACTTCGCACTCGTCAAGTTCAAGAAGCTCGCCGGCGGCGGCTACTTCAAGATCGCGAATCAGAGCATCGAGATCGCGCTCCGCCACCTCGGTTACGAGGCGGCGGCGATCGACACGATCGTCAAGTACGTCGTCGGCCACGGCACGCTCGCGGGCGCGCCGGGAGTCAACCAGCAGACGCTCGCGGCGAAGGGCTTCACGCCCGAGGCGCTGAGCAAGATCGAGGGGCAGCTCTCCGCCGCGTTCGACCTCAAGATGGCGTTCAATCCCTACGTGCTCGGCAAGGAGTTCGTGCGCGACACGCTGGGCGTGACCGAGGTCACGATGAGCGCGTGGAATTTCAACCTGCTCAAGGAGATCGGTTTCAGCCCCGACGAGATCGCGATCGCGAATGACTTCGTGTGCGGCACGATGACGGCCGAGGGCGCGCCGGGCCTCAAGGACGAGCACCTGCCGGTGTTCGACTGCGCGAATCGCTGCGGCAAGAAGGGCGTGCGCTACATCCCCTACGAGGCGCACGTGCGCATGCTCGGCGCGACGCAGCCGTTCATCTCGGGCGCGATCTCGAAGACCATCAACATGCCGCACGACGCCACGCTGGCCGACGTGCAGACCTGCTACCGCGATTCGTGGAAGCTCATGGTCAAGGCGGTGGCGCTCTACCGCGACGGCTCGAAGCTCTCGCAGCCGCTCAACGCGCTCGCGGGCGACGACGAGGAAGCGGCCGGCGAGGAGCCCGCGGTCGGCTCGCTCGGGGCCGTGCAGGCGGCAGCGCGCGCCGGCGACCCGGTCGTGCTCGCCGAGAAAATCACCGAGCGCGTCGTGCACCATTGGCAGGCGAAGCGCCGCCGGCTGCCGAATCGGCGATCGGGTTACACGCAGAAGTCGATCGTCGGCGAGCACAAGATCTTCATCCGCACCGGCGAATACGACGACGGCACGCTGGGCGAGATCTTCCTCGACATGCACAAGGAAGGCGCCGCGTTTCGCAGCCTGATGAACTGCTTCGCGATCGCGATCTCGCTCGGGCTGCAACACGGAGTGCCGCTCGACGAGTTCGTGGATGCGTTCGTGTTCACGCGCTTCGAGCCCAACGGCATCGTGCAGGGCAACCACCGGATCAAGATGTCGACGTCGGTCATCGACTACATTTTCCGCGAGCTCGCGGTGACGTACCTCGAGCGCGACGACCTGGCGCAGGTGCACGACGAGGACCTGCGCTCGACCGCGGGCCCGTCGAGCCACCCGGTCAACCCGCGTGCGGCGACGGGCTACACGCAGGGCCGGCGGCTGCCGCTCGACGTGATGGGCCTCGACCGCGACGACGTGGCGGAAAGCGATCCCGAGGAGGAAGGCGCAGCCGTTCCGCTCGAGCTTCGGCCCACGGAGGTCCCGGGCCGGGCGCAGGGCGTGGATCGGACGACCGAGGCGACGACGGCGGGCGGCCCGACGAACGGGCACGCGAACGGCCATGGAAACGGCCACGGCAATGGTCACGGAAACGGGAGCGGCCCCGGGGTCCCGGCCGCGGCGCCGGTTCCGACGATCGCGTCGGCCGTGGCCACGGTGCTGCCGACGGGGACGGTGTTGCACGCCGCGGCGCCGGTTGCCTCGGTCGGCGTGCTGACCGGGACGGGTTCAGCCGGTTCGCCACGCGCGGCCTACGACGAGGTGCGTTCCCTGCGGGCGAAGTCGATCGAGGCGCGCACCATGGGGTTCCTGGGGGATCCCTGCCCATCGTGCCAGCAGTTCAAGCTCGTCATGAACGGCACGTGCAAGAAGTGCTTCAGCTGCGGAGCCACGACCGGCTGCTCCTGATCGCGCGCGCCGGCTGACGCGCGCAGGGTCGAAACGGCGGCGGTCGTGCCGCAGGGATGCGCCCTGGCAACGGGGGCGCGAAATGGACGTCGCTCGAGCCCGGGAGAAGGATCTCCCGGGCTCGATTCTTTGGCGAACTCCGTAATCGGGAACCGTCGTCTACCGGTAGGTCGCCTTCACCGCCCCCCACGTCGCCTTGCGCGCCGGCGTCACCCCGCACGGGCTCGGGGTGCACGTCGTGCCCGCGCCGCCCGGCGAGCCGCCCAGCGCGAGGCACTCGCCCGCGGTGGTCAGCGTGCACGAGCCGTCGGGGAGGCAGCACGCCTGGTCGGCGTTCGCGGGCACGAGTTCCACGCGCACGTCGTCGACGTAGTAGTTGATCCCGGGATACCCGCCGGGCATCGGCTGGACCGAGGTGTTCCCATCATTGTGGAAGTTGCCGAGGACGATGTGGTCCTCGCCGCCCGCCGCGACGTACGTGCCCGAGACCTGGATCCAGTTGATCGTGTCGTCGAGGTACGTCCCGGCCGGGCTCTCGACCTGCGGCGTCAGCAGGAGCGTGGTGAACGCGCCGAAGTTGACCGGGCCGACCGAGAGGTACGCGCCCAGCCGATCGACCGCGCCGTTGCTGGTGTCGCTCAAGGACACCCAGAACTCGACCGTGTAGGACTGGGCTGCGGCCAGCGGAGACGTCAGCGGCGCCTCGAGGTACTCGTGGTAGTCGTTGAAATTGCGCACCAGCAGCCCGCCATAGCCCACGCCCGTGCGCGCGGCCTGGTAGCCGAACGTGTTCGCCGGCACGTTGACCGAGGGGAAGCCGCCCGGCGAGCACGCGTTGTAGGCGTCGCAGGTGCCGGTGTTGGCGTCGAACCATGGCACGGCCTTGTAGAGCTGGCTGAAGCCCGTCGGGCAGCTGCTGTAAAACTCGAAGCCCGGGTTCGGGACCAGGTTCACCGCGCCCGCGGAGCGGGGGACCAGCGCGCAGGCGGCGAGCAGGGACAGCAGGGCAACGCGTCGAAGGGCTTCCATGGGGGGCTCCGATCCGGTTCGTGAGCTGCGCAAAGGACGACGATCATACCAAGATTCGAGGCCCCGCGGGGCACGGACTACTGGGTCCAGACGTAGAGGTAGGTCTCGGCGCGGTCGAGCAAGTCGGCACGCATGCTCGCGCGCTCGGCCACCGTCGCGGTGCCACGCAGCTCGATGCGCAGCGGCTGGGCGCCCGCCTGGTCCGTGTCCACCACCATGCGCTGGACCCGGCCGGTCTGGCCCTCGCGCGGGTTCATCGCCAGCACCTCGTAGACGCCGAACGGGACCTTGAATTCGGCGACGCCGTCGGCGTCGGCGACCTGCTCGCGCACGAACACGAGCGCGGGGCGCGCGCCCTGCTCGAAGCGGCGGCCGACCATCGTGACTTTCGCGCGCGGCACCGGCGTGCCGTCGTTGAGCACCGGGAGCACGCGCAGCAGACAGCCTTCCATCCGCTCGAGCGGGTCGGGCTGGAAGAGCACTCTCCGGTCGAAGCCGTTCGACAGGCGCGTCGTGCGGCCGAGCGAGCGGCCGTCGCGCAGGTGCATCCACACCATGACGGAGTCCTCGGGCGCGTTGCACACGTCGAAGTCGCCGAGCCCGTTCATGCGCACGGTGGACGAGAACTGGGTCGAGTCGTAGGGCGCGATCGTCAGCGGCGCGTCGTACAGCACGTAGCCGTCCGACCAGCCCGCGTGCCCGGCGACGCACGCCGTGCGCTTGAGCTCGAACGGGGGCGCGGCGATCGAGTCGCGCTTGCTCACGGTCACGGCGCGCGAGGTCCGCGGCGGCGCATAGCGCGTGGCGAGCCGGTCCGACACGATGCCGAGGCGCCACGCGCCCGGCTCGATGCGCGGGAACTCGTAGTAGCCCGCCGAGTCCGTGCGCGCGTCGATGCGCTCGACCACGTATTGGGGCTCGGTCGAGACCATGCGCACGATCACGCCCGCGACCGGGCGCATGGTGCCACTCTCGTAGACCAGGCCGGCGACGCGACCGGGCGCGCCCGATTTCGGCCGCGCGCGGCGCGCGGGGGCGGCAGGTTGCCCGCCTCCGCCATAGGCCCCTCCGGAGCGCAGCATGTTCGAGAACCCACCGGCCTCGAGGCCGACGCTCTTGAACCAGCTGCCGTCGGCGATCCCCGCGCGGCCGCCGACGACGAAGCGCGAGGCCGGGGCGGAGGGATTGTCGCGCGCCCAGTCGGGGCGCTCGGTGGTGGCGGACTGCGACGTGATGCCGGAGGCTTCGATCATCGCCTGGGAGTGCGCCGGGGGAACGGACGAAACCGCCAGGAGGGCGAGCGCCAGCGCGGCGCAAGGGAACAGGGAGCGAGCGTTCATGGGATCCTCGGGAAGTTCGGGGCGGGTCTCACCCCCTAGTTTACGGCCTGGACGGGCGCGAACTAAAGCCGCGCGACCGCGCCCGCGAGCAGGGTTTCGAGGCGCCCGGCGGCTTCGCCGGCGACCTGCTCCACCTCATGGTGGCTCAATGCGTTGGGGGAGAGGCCCGTGCCGTAGTTCGTGATGCACGAGACCGCCCCGGTCTTGAGCCCGAGCGCGGCCGCCAGGTCCATCTCGTGGGCGCTCGACATGCAGGCCGCGTCCGCGCCCACGAGGCGCGCGAGGCGAATCTCGGCGGCGGTCTCGTATGCCGGGCCGGTTCCGGCGAGCAGCACGCCCTCCCGCAAGCGGATCCCGGCCGCGCGCGCCACCGTGCGCAGCGTCTCGAGCACCGCGGGCGAGTAGGGCCGCGCGGCGCCGATCGCCCCGCGCGCGACCTGGGGCACGCGCGCGAGCTCGTCGCCCGAGAGCAGCCCGAGCCGGCCGATCCCATTGATGTGGTCGCGCACCAGCATGAGATCGCCCGGCGCGAAGTTCAGGTTGAACGTGCCCACGGCGTTGGTGACCAGCAGGGTCTCGATGCCGAGCGCCGCGAGCACCCGGTGCGGCAGCGTGGTCCGGCCGAGCGGATAGCCCTCGTAGGCGTGCGTGCGCCCGCGCAGCACCGCGACGGGCGTGCCCTGCCAATAACCGAGCACGAGCTTCCCGTCGTGCCCGACCACGGTCGAGCGCGGCCAGCCGGGCAGCTCGGAGGTCGCGAAGATCGCGCCCCCGGGCCCGCCCGCGTGCTCGAGCGCGACCCGGTCGGCGGCGCCGCCCAGGCCCGAGCCGAGCACGACGCCGACGCGCGGCACGAGTTGGGTCTGCGCGCGGATGACGGAGGCGCAGGCGGCGATTTCCGGGGCGAGGCTCACCGGGTCTCCGCGTCGTAGGGAACGCCGTCGGCCGCCGGCGCGCGCGCGCGCCCGATCACGCCCGCGAGCACGATCATGGTCACGACGTAGGGCAGCATCTGCAGGAACTCGTTCGGGATCGCCTGGCCCTGCAGGCGAATCTGCAGCGCCTCGCTGAACCCGAACAGCAGGCAGGCGAGCGCGGCGCCGAGCGGGTTCCACTTGCCGACGATCATGGCTGCGAGCGCGATGTACCCGCGGCCGCCCGACATGCCGTCGGTGAACGAGCGCTGGTCGGCCGCGAGCCACGCGCCGCCGAGCGCGGCGAGCACGCCCGAGAGCAGAACGCCCCAGGTCCTGAGTCTGGCGACCGACAGGCCGAGCGTGGCCGCGGTCTCGGGATGCTCCCCGACGGTGCGCAACCGAAGGCCGAACGGCGTCTTGAACAGCACGACGTGCGCGAGCACGATCAGGAGGACGGCCAGCCAGACCATCGGGTTGCCGAACAACGAGCCCAGCCCGGGCACCCGGCCGAGACCGCCGAGCGACCATTCCGGGAGGCCCGCGACGCGGGCGGAGTTGCTGCTCGAGCCGAACACCGACTTGAGCAGGAAGCGCGTCAGGCCGAACGCGACGAGGTTGATGCCGAGGCTCGAGGTGATCTGGTCGGCCTTGAAGCCCACGGTCACGATGGCGTGCACGGCGGCGGTGACGAGGCCGACCAGCGCGGCCGCGGCGAGCCCCGCCCAGGGGTTGTTCGTGTAATACGCGCCGAGCACGTACCCGAGCGCGCCCAGCAGCAGGATGCCCTCGAGCGCGATGTTGATCACGCCGCCGCGCTCGGACATCGTGCCGCCGACGGCCGCGAGCGCGTAGGGCACCGAGATGCGCACCGTCTGCGCGACGAACGCGAGCACGACCAGCAGGCCGCCGTCGTTCATGCACGCCTCCTCAGCCAGCGCTCGATCCCGACGTGCAGCGTGATCGCGAACAGGATCACGATCGCCTGCAGGATCTCGACCAGCTCCTTCGGCACCTCGGTGTTGATGACCAGCCCGCCGTAGCCGAGCGCGGCGAAGAACAGCGACGCCACGACCACGCCGAACGGGTGGTTGCGCGCGAGCAGCGCGACCGCGATCCCGAGGAAGCCGATCCCCGCCGAGAAGCCCGACTCGAAGTAGCCCTTGTACCCCTGGACGAAGTTCGCGCCGACCAGCCCGGCGATCGCGCCCGAGAGGCAGAGCGCGGTGATCCACGCGCGCGGCACGTCGATGCCGGCGTACTCCGCGGCCGAGGGGGAGAGTCCGACCGCGCGCAGCTCGTAGCCGAAGCGCGTGCGCCAGAGGAGCCAGCCGACGAACGCGGCCACGAGGAGCGCGAGGAAGAGCGTCAGGTTGAGCGGCGATCCCTTGAACATGGGAAGGAAGGCGTCGAGGCGAGCGATCTTCGCGCCCGCGCCGATCTCGGCGGTGTGCACGGTCGCGGGCACGAACGCGAAGTGCCCGAGGTACTGGACGAGCGCGAGCGCGATGAAGTTCATCATGATGGTGTTGATCACCTCGTGCGCGCCGACCTTCGCCTTGAGCAAGGCCGGCGGCAGCGCCCAGAGCGCGCCTGCCGCCATGCCGGAGAGGATCGTGAGCGGCAGCAGCACGAAGCCCGGAAGGTCCTTGAACGCCGCGCCGACGACGCCGCAGGCGAACGCGCCCATCACGAGCTGGCCCTCGGCGCCGATGTTGAACAGCCCGGCGCGGAATGCGAGCGCGACCGCGAGCCCGGTGAAGATCAGCGGCGTCGCGCGGAACAGGACCTGGCCGATCCCGTAGGCGTTGCCGAACACGCCGCCCGCCATCTGCGCGTAGACGGCGAACGGGTCCTTGCCGACGGCGGCGATGAAGCCCGCGCCGACCACCAGCGCGAGCACGACCGCGACCACCGGGCCCGCGGCCTGGAGCAGCGCGGCGGTCGCCCCGTTCTTCCCGCTCACGCGGGGACCCGCTGGCGGCCGGTCATGTACTCGCCGAGTTCGCGCTCGTTGGTCGCGCTCGCCTGCGCCTCGAACGCAATCTTCCCCTCGTACATGACGACGATCCGGTCCGCGAGCGAGAGCAGTTCGCCCAGCTCGGCGGAGACCACGAGCACCGCGCGGCCCTGGTCCCGGCTCTTGACGACCTCCTTGTGGATGAACTCGATCGCGCCCAGGTCGATGCCGCGCGTCGGGTGGGCCGCGAGCAGCAGGTCGCCCTCGCGCGTGAACTCGCGCGCGACGATCACCTTCTGCTGGTTGCCGCCCGAGAGCTGGCGCGCGAGCGCGTCGCGCCGGCGGGGGCGCACGTCGAAGGTCTCGAGCATTCGGTCCGCGAACGCGCGCACGGCCGGCCGGTCGAACGTGATGCCCTTGCCGAACTGCGGCTCCCGGTGGCGGCCGAAGACCAGGTTGTCCTCGAGCGTGTACTCGAGCACGAGGCCGCGCTTCCAGCGGTCGGCGGGCACGTGCGACACGCCCTTGCCCGCGATCGCGCGCGGCGTCATGCCCTCGAGCGATACGCCGTGGAGCCGCACGTCTCCGCTCGCCCAGCGCCTCAGCCCCGTGAGCGCCTCGACCAGTTCGCCCTGCCCGTTGCCCTCGACCCCGGCGATGCCCACGATCTCGCCCGCGCGCACCGTCAGCGAGAGTCCGCGCACCGCCGGCAGGCCGCGCTCGTCCCTGACCACGAGCTGGTCGATCTCGAGCACCGGTGCGCCCGGCGTGGCCGGCCGCTTCGGCACCTCGAGCAGCACCGGGCGTCCGACCATCAATTCCGCGAGCTCGGGAATCGAGGTCGAAGCGGTCGCGCGCTCGCCCACGGTCTTGCCGCCGCGCATGACGGTCACGTGGTCGGTGACGTCGAGCACCTCGCGCAGCTTGTGCGTGATCAGGATCACGGTCGTGCCCTGCGCCTTGAGCGCGCGCAGGACACGGAACAGGTCCTCGGTCTCCTGCGGGGTGAGCACCGCGGTCGGCTCGTCGAGGATCAGGATCTTCGCGCCGTGGTAGAGCGCCTTCAGGATCTCGACGCGCTGCTCCTCGCCGACCGACAGGTTCTCGACTTTCGCCTCGGGATCGACGCGCAGGCCGTGGCGTTCGGAAAGCGCGCGCACCTCGGCGACCGCGCGCCTGGTGTCGAGGAACGGGCCGCGCGTCTTCTCGTGCGCGAGCGTGAGGTTCTCGGCCACGGTGAACGGGCGGACCAGCATGAAGTGCTGGTGCACCATGCCGACGCCGCGCGCGAGCGCGTCGGCCGGGGTGCGCAGCCGGGCGACCTTGCCCTCGAGGCGGATCGTGCCGGCGTCGGGCTGGTAGAGCCCGAACAGGATCTTCATGAGCGTGGTCTTGCCCGCGCCGTTCTCGCCGACCAGGGCATGGATCGTGCCCTGCTCCACCCGCAGGTTCACGCCATCATTGGCCACCAACCGCCCAAAGGACTTGGTGATGCCTTCGAGTTGAACCGCGAGGACGGGTTCGCTCACGGCATGGGGCGAGGCGGGGCGGGACGCGCGTCGCGGGTTCCGGAGGAAGGCGCCACCGCTCTCTGCATGACGCTCCTCCAGGCTGCGGCGCTTTCCGAGGACCTGTCTGAGCGAAGCGCAGCACGCCCCGCCCCGCTACGAGACCGGAGATTACTCGGAGGGAACCACGATCGCGCCGGAGACGATCTGGCCGCGCAGGGCCTCGACCTTCGCGTGCACGTCGTCGGGGATCAGGGCCTTGTTCTTGTCGTCGTAGACGTAGTCGACGCCGCCGTCCTTGAGCCCGAACACGTGCGTCTGACCGCCGGGGAACGTGCCGTCCCTGGTGTCCTTGATGGTGTTGAAGACGGCGACGTCGACGCGCTTGACCATGCTCGTCAGCACGTGGCCCGGCATCGCGGACTGCTGGTCCGAGTCGACGCCGATCGCGAGCTTGTCCTTCTCGCGCGCGGCCTCGAACACGCCGAGGCCGGTCGAGCCGGAGGCGTGGTAGATGATGTCCGCCCCGCCGTTGTAGATCGCGAGCGCCAGCTCCTTGCCCTTGGTCGGGTTCTTGAATGCGCTGCCGTCGACGCCGGCGTACTTGACGTCCACGCTCGCCGTGGGGGCGACTTTCTTGACGCCCGCGACATACCCGACCTCGAACTTCTTGATCAGGGGGATCTGCATGCCCCCGACGAAGCCGAGCTTGTGCGTCTTCGACAGCAGGGCCGAGAGCGCGCCGACGAGGTAGCTGCCCTCTTCCTCCTTGAACTTGAGCGCGACCACGTTCGCGGGCAGCAGGCCGCTCGCCGGCACGTTCATGTCCACGCACGCGAACTTCTTCGCGGGGAAGTCCTTCGCCACCGCGAGCACGTCGTCGGAGAACAGGAAGCCGATCCCGAAGATGACGTCGTACGGCCCGTTCGCGAGCTGCCGGAGCGCCGACTCGCGGTCGCCGCCCTCGCCCGGCTCGATGTACTCGACGTTCTCCTTCGGGATGTTCAGCTCCTTCATCGCGCGCTCGAGCCCGGCGTAGGCGGCATCGTTGAACGACTGGTCGCCACGCCCGCCGACGTCGAACACGAGCCCGACCTTGACGCTCGAGGTCGCGCCTGCCTTCGTCGAGTCGCTGCCGGCGCCGCCCTTGGGGCCGCACCCACCGCCCAAACCGACCACGCCGGTCAGCGCGAGCCCGACCACCGCCAGCGCGAAGACGGCGCCGAGCGCGTCGAGCCCCGAAGCGGCGCGGCGGGCGAAGGCGGACAGCGAGCGGCTCGTGCGGATCATGGCGTTCATACGATCTCCTGGACGGGCGGTTGGGCCGGCTCCGCAGCGGGGGTGCTCTCCGAGGGCCTGGCCTGGTCCTCGGTCGGGACGGTGTGGCAGCGGCGGCAACGGGCCTCGTACAGGCCGGCGCCGCCCACGACCACGCGCCCACCTTCGGCGCGATTGCGCTGGGTGCGGCTCGCCGGCTCGCTGCACACGACGCAGATGGCGAGGGTCTTCGTGATGTACTCGGCGATCGCCAGCAGCTGCGGCATGGGCTCGAACGGCATCCCACGGTAGTCCTGATCGAGGCCGGCCACGATCACGCGCTTGCCGGCATCGGCCAGGTCGTTGACCACCCGCGGCAGCTCGGGGCCGAGGAACTGGCCCTCGTCGATGCCGATCACCTCGGCCTCGTCGGCGAACGCGAGGATGTCCGTCGCCGTGGCCACGAGCCGCGACGGGATCCGGTGTTCGCTGTGCGAGACGATGTGGTCGGCGCCATAGCGGGTGTCGATCGAGGGCTTGAAGATCTCGACCTTCTGGCGGGCGATCTGGGCACGCCGGAGGCGGCGGATGAGCTCTTCGGTCTTGCCCGAGTACATGGGGCCGACGACGACCTCGATCCAGCCGGACTTGGTAGGGCGGGTTTCGTTCATGGCCCCGGGAATCTACGAGGCAGATGCTTTGTAGTCAAGCACTTAGGTTATGCCCCTGAAATTGCAGACGGGGTCGAAATCGGGCAATTCCGACCCCGGTCCGGCCCCGAAATCCACGCCATCGAGAGCGACGCACACCGATTCCCGGGTCGAATTCCAGCGCCTGCAATTTCAGGGGCACGAGGGAGGGCTCACGGGCAGTAAGTCCCTTGAGCGCCACCCAGCATTTCGGCCGAGAAGATCACGAAATCCCCCAACCCCAGGGTGCCACCGGAGAGGTCGAAGTCGGCCTCGGGGTGGTTCTGCGGATCCGTCAGCAGGAAGGAGCTGAACAGGGCCAGATCCCCCAGTCCCGTCCGGCCGTCGAGCGCGTCCAGGTCGGTCGAGCGCGCCCGGACGTTGGCGAGGATGACCCCTCGCGAATCGACCGAGACGACCGCGCTGTTCGAAGAGCCCCCGAATCTAGGGAAGAATGTGACGGAGCCATTGCCGTCGGTCGTTCCGGTCAGGGTCCGGGCCACGCAATTGACGCTCACGCCCGATTGCTGGCTCGTGTATAAGCGCACGTTCGTCCCCCCGAAGCTGAGAGTGACCGCGTCCCCGCTCTCAGGCGCATTGTTGACATCCCGGACGTTCACCCAGAAGCCACGAGCCGCCTGGGTCGCGCCCGTGGCGTGGGAGGCATACCCGGCGCCGGACGGGGTCCCCAAGATTACGGGCTCGACCGACGAGAAGCGCGGATCCGCGGGTCCCGCAGCCGCACCGCCGGGAGGGAAGGAGGCCAGCGCGGCAACGAGGGCCGCGACCATCGAGGGACGGGAGTGCACCATGTCGAGACTCCGCATTCAGGGGGTGTCCGGTTGCGCCGGGATGGTCGGGACAGGAGTCGCCTTTCCCCCCCTCGAGCAGGTCGACGGCGAAAATCAACAGGTCTTCCAGCCCGATTGGCCCCCCGAGTTGTGGCGACGGGGCGCATGGGGGTCTCCCGAGTTCGCGGGCTTCCCTCCGGTCTACTCCGCCCGGGGCGGGCGGGTTCCGCTCCCGGGGCTCGCCCCGGGAGCCTGACGCAAGAACTAGACCTTCACCTTGCCCAATTCGGCCAGGAGGCCGAAGGCGCGCAGGAGCCAGATCACGACCACGATCACCACGACCGCGTTCAGGATCTTCTTGATGCTGGCCGCCATCGGCACGTAGGTGTTCACCAGCCAAAGCAGCACGCCCACGACCAGGAGCGTTACGATCACCGTGATCAAGCTCATGTCGACCTCCTTCGTTCGGGTGATGCGGCGCTGGGCGATGGCCCAGCGGTGGGCAACGGGGTGCTTCGCGCATCTTACAGAGAGGGGCCCGGGGTGGCCTATCGGGAAAAGGACTACCTGAAGCGCCAGCTCGCCGAATTGGCCCGGGTGATCGCGCGGGCCCTGGGATTTCGGGAAGCGGGGCGTCCCGAGGAGGCCCGCGTCGCGGTCGAGGAGGGCGTGGCCACGGTGTTCGGGACGAGTTGGGCCGCGCTGGCGGCGGTCGACGTGCAGACCGCGCTCGGCATCCTGCGGACGCCCGAAGCCGCAGAGGGGTACGCGCAGATGCTCGAGGCCGCGGCCGCGATCGCCTCGGACCTGGGCGAGCGCGACCATGCGGAGTCGCTGGGAGCTCGCGCCGCGGCGCTGCGGGCGGGCGGCGAGCGGGACCCGCGAACCCCGCGGAGCCCCTAGCTCAGATCGCGCCCGGCTTCCCGGCCATGCGGCGCGTGGACCGCGCCGTCGGCTTCGCTCCAGGGCGGCTGCTCCTTGAGGGGAGCGCGGCCTCGGTCACGGGAAGACCTCCGGGGGATCAGACGGCGTCGCGTTCGCGCAGCAGGTCCTTGATCTTCACCTTCATGAGGTCGATCGCAACGCGGTTGTGGCCACCCTCGGGGACGATCAGGTCGGCGTAGCGCTTCGAGGGCTCGACGAACTGCAGGTGCATGGGGCGCACCGTCGCCTGGTACTGGCGCAGGATGGTCTCGATCGCGCGGCCGCGCTCCTTGACGTCGCGCTCGATGCGGCGCACGAGCCGCACGTCGGCATCGGCGTCGATGAACAGCTTGATGTCCATCATCTCGCGCAATTCCTCGTCCACGAAGATCAGGATGCCCTCGAGCACGATCACGACGTGGTCGCCGATCTCCTTCGTCTCCGCAAGCCGCGCGTGGCGCGTGTAATCGTAGATCGGCTGCTGGATCGTCCTGCCCTCGAGCAGGTCCCGGACATGCCGCTTGAGCAGGTCGCTGTCGAACGCGTCGGGGTGGTCGAAGTTGCGCAGGTCGCGGTCGGCGATCGGAATCTCGTCGAGGTCCCGGTAGTACGAGTCCTGGTCGACGATTGCGACGCGCGAGGATCCGAGGTCGCGCACGATCGTGCGCGCGACCAGTGTCTTGCCGGAGCCGGACCCGCCGGCGATCCCGATCAGGATTCGTTTGGACATGGCCGCGGCACGCTAGCAGGGGGCATCGGACGCGTCAATGCGCGGCCTTGGCGAGGCGCAGCGCCTCGGCGAGTTCGAGCGGCCTGGTCAACCGGCGCGTGACGCAGGCGTCGCGCCACGCCGCGGAGAGCGCGCGCGCGGACGCGTCCCAGCCCGGCGACGCCGGGAGTGGACGGCCGAAATCGTAGAGCTGGCGCGCGGCCTCGCGGGCGAGCGCGTACTCCTCCTGGTCGCGGAAAACTCCGGAGAGATTGTCGATCAGGCCCTTGTGGGTCGGAATCCAACCGAGTGCACGCGAGGCGTCCGCCAGGTATTCGGGCTTCGAGGTCGTGCGCAGCATCTCGATCGCGAGGCGGCGATCGGGCGACTTCGCCGGCACCGCCCACCATGCGCCCGCGCGCGCGGACCAGGGATCGCCGGAGCGCTCGGGGAACTTGTTCTTGAGCTCGAGCGAGACGCCGCGCGGCGGACTCGACTGCGCGGCGCGTGAACTCGGACATCGGGCTTGCGCGCCGCGCAGTCGAGTC
>JBKJJJ010000127.1:0-76022 GCA_046598045.1 Candidatus Eiseniibacteriota bacterium | reverse complement strand
GTCTGTCGGGCTCGTCGTAGCGTTATGTCAAACTTGCCCCGGGGCAAGTTCGCATGACGCAGCCTTGGGATCTTGTTCGGCCGCTACAATTTGTGGCTGGGGCGAAGCCGATGAACTGCACCTTCGATCGGCCGGCTGGAGCTATTGTCGCTAAACCATTCGGCAGGCTCGAGGCGAGCCCGTTCTAGTCTCCCGCCGCCCCGCGCGTCGCCCGCTCCTGCGCCTGGTACTGCAGCTGGTAGAGCCTTGAATAGATCCCCTTCGCCGCGAGCAGCTCCTGGTGCGAGCCCTGTTCCCGGATCTGCCCCTTGTGCAGCACCACGATCTTGTCGACGTCCTGGATGGTCGAAAGGCGATGCGCGATCACGACCGAGGTCCGCCCGCTCATCAGCCGGTGCAGCGCGTCCTGGATCAGGAGCTCGGTGTTGGTGTCCACGCTCGAGGTCGCCTCGTCGAGCACGAGGATCCGGGGGTCGAACGCGAGCGCGCGGGCGAACGCCAGCAGCTGCTTTTCCCCGGTCGAGAACGTGGCGCCGCGCTCCTTGACCTCGGCGTCCATGCCGCCCGGAAGGCGCGCGATGAACGCGTCGGCATGCACCTCGCGCGCCGCCGCCTCGAGCCGCTCGCGCGGGATCGGGTCGCCCAGCCGCAAGTTTTGCTCCACCGTCCCCGAGAACAGGAATACGTCCTGCAGCACGACGCCGATCGAGCGCCTGAGGTTCGCCTCATCCCACTGGCGCACGTCGATCCCGTCGACCAGGATCGCGCCCTGCGTGACGTCGTAGAAGCGCGTGAGCAATGAGATGATCGTGGTCTTGCCCGCGCCGGTCGCGCCGACGATCGCGACCTTCTCGCCGGGGGCGACACGGAAGGAGACGTCCTTGAGCACCTCCTCACCGCTCTGGTAGGCGAAGTGCACGTGGTCGAACACGATCTCCCCGCGCACGGCGGACGCGACGTAGGGCACGGCGGGCGGCGCGACCTCGATCTTGTCGTCGAGCAGCTTGAAGATGCGTTCCGACGACGCCATCGCGGACTGGAGGATGTTGTACTTCTCGGTCATGTCCGAGATCGGGCGGAAGAAGCGCTGCGTGTAGAGCAGGAACGCCACCAGCGCGCCCAGCGTGAGCCGGTCGCTCATCACCTGGCGGCCGCCGTACCACACGATCAGCGCGGTCGCGAGCGCGCCGATGAACTCGACCGTCGGGAAGAACACGGCGTAATAGAAGATGCTGCGCACGTTCGCGTCGCGGTGTCCCGCGTTGGTCCTGCGGAAGCCCTCGAACTGCCGGGCCTCGCGGTTCATGACGTGCGCGGTGGTCATGCCCGTGAGGTTTTCCTGCAGGTTCGAGTTCATGCGCGCGAGCGCGGTGCGCACGTCGCGGTAGGTCGTGCGCACGCGCGCGCGGAACAGCAGCGTGACGATGAAGATCAGCGGCAGCACCGAGAACGCGACCACCGACAGCTCGGCGTTCATGAGCACGATCGCGATCATGATCCCCAGCAGCGTGACGATGTCGCCCACGATCGTGACCACGCCCGAGCTGAACAGCTCGTTGAGCACGTCGACGTCGCTGGTCACCCGGGTCATCAGGCGGCCGACCGGGTTGCGGTCGAAGAACGGCAGGGACATGCGCTGGAGCTTGGTGAACAGCGCGAGCCTCAGGTCGTACATGATCGACTGGCCGACGTTCTGCATGATCGACAGCTGGAAGTAGCCGACCACGAGCCCCGCGGCGAGCACGCACAGGTAGGTCAGCGCGACCTGCAGGAGGCCGGGGAGGTTCCCGAGCTTGATGTCGCCGTCGATCGCGATCTTCATCAACCAGGGGCCGGCGATCTCGAGCGCGGACTGGAGGATCACGAACCCGGTCGCGATACCGACCTGGCCCCGGTAGGCCGCGAGATAGCCCAGGAGGCGCCGCATCAGGCGCGCGTCGTAGGCCTTTCCGAGAGCCTCTTCTTCGTGGTAATCGGACTCGGCCATGTCAGGACGCCTCGAGTTCTTCTTCGAGCTGCTGGCGCCGGTAGAGCTCGGCGTAGGTTCCGCCATGGGCCAGCAGCGCCTCGTGCGTGCCCTGTTCGACCACGCGCCCTTGATCGAGCACGACGATCTCGTCGGCATGGCGCACGGTCGAGACGCGGTGGGAGACCAGGATCGAGGTGCGGCGCTTCATCACTCCGACCAGTTCGCGCAGGATCGCCTCCTCGGTGTAGGTGTCGACCGAGGACAGGCAGTCATCGAGCAGCAGGATCGTCGGGCGCCTCAGGACCGCGCGCGCGATCGCGGTGCGCTGCTTCTGCCCGCCCGAGAGCGTGATGCCGCGCTCGCCGACCATGGTCTCGTAGGCGCGCGGGAAGCCCTGGACGTCACCGTCCAGGTGGGACACCCGCGCGGCGGCGCGCACGTCCTCGTCGGTCGCGGACTCGACGCCGAACGCGATGTTCTCCGCCACCGTGGAGGAGAACAGGAACGTCTCCTGCGGCACGACCCCGAAGCGGCGCCTGAGGCCCCCCAGCGTGTACGCGCGCACGTCCTGGGCATCGAGCCACACCGTACCGGGCGGTGGATCCGAGAGTCGCAGGAGGAGCGACAGCAGCGTGCTCTTGCCCGAGCCGGTCGGCCCCACGAGCGCGACCGTGCGCCCGGCGGGGATCAAGATCGACACGTCGGTGAGCGCGGCGCGCGACGACCCCGGATAGGTGAACGACAGGTGGCGAAGTTCGATCGCGCCCTCGGCCAGGGGCGGATCGGACGCGCCCTCGAGGTCCTGGATCGCGGGCGGGGTCTCGAGGATCGCCCGCAGGCGCGACCACGAGGCCGCGCCGCGCTGGAACAGGTTCACCACCCAGCCGAACGCGATCATCGGCCACGTCAGCATCGAGAGGTAGCCGCCGAACGCCACGAACTCGCCGAGCGAGATCTGTTTCTTGATCACGAGCCAGCCGCCGAGCCCGAGCACGATCACCGGCCCGAGCCCGGCGAGGAAACCCATCGCGGGGTAGAAGAAGCTGAACAGGCGGATGAGCGAGCTGTTCTTCCGCACGTAATCCTTGTTGAGCAGGGAGAACTGCGCGATCTGGTTCTCCTCCTGCGCGTAGGCGCGAACCACGCGCACGCCGGAGAGGTTCTCCTGGCACATGGCCGAGATCTTCGCGAAGTGCGCCTGCACTTCCTCGAAGCCCTTGTGGATGCGCTGGCCGAAGAACGCGACCGAGAACGAGAGCAGGGGCATGGGCAGGAGCGCGAACAGCGTGAGCAGCGGGGAGATGTAGATCATGACCCCGATCGCGACCACCGCGACCACCACCGTGTTGAGGCCCTGCATGATGCCGGGGCCCAGGACCATGCGCACGGCGTTCATGTCACTGGTGGCGCGCGACATCAGCTCGCCGGTCTGCTGCGAGTGATAGAACGACTGCGGCTGGCGCTGGAGGTGGGCGAACAGGTCGTTGCGCAGGTCGTATTCGACGTGGCGCGAGACGCCGATCAGGATCTCGCGCATGAAGTAGCGGAAGATCCCGCCGACCAGCGCGATCGCGACGATCCAGACCGCGTACTGCCCGAGGCGCCCGGCCGTGACCGACACGGAGAGTCCGTCGACCACGTGCTTGAGAATCCAGGGCGCGGCGAGGGCCACCACGTTGGTGAGCAGGAGGAAGACCACGCCCGCCGCGAAGCGGGCGCGATAGCGGGCGAGGTAGGGGAGCAGTCCCCGAAGCGTCTTCAGTCGGTCATCCTCGCGCCCGGACGGCGGAGGTGCGCGGGCTCCGGGCCGTAGGGAGTTGGGACTACTTCGGCTGGTCCGGAGTCGACGATGAATCCGAGGCGGCGGGCGTCGGGATCGATACCGGCTCAGGCACGGGGACCGGCGCCGGGGCCATGGCCTTTGCAGCCCCCGGGAACGCGCCTTCGGAGTAGCCCGCAGCAGTCTGGCCGCGGTAGCGACCGAGGCCGTTGCCCTTGAGCGTCACGCCGAGGCGGACCCGGGTGCCCTTGGTCGCGTTCTTGCCGCTGAGCGAGGTGCTCATGCCGGCCATGACGTCGAGGTGCGGCTTGAGCCGGTACTGCACGAGCGCGCCCGCCTCCGACAGGTCCTGGAAGTAGGTCTTGGTGTAGTCGAGGCTCTTCTCGGCGTGAAACTCACCCACGATCAGCATGCGCGGCGAGACGAACGCGCCCGCCTCCACGCCATAGACCAGGGCGGACGACACGAGCGGGTAGGGTCCTGGCGGAACCTCGCGAACCTTGCCGTTCGCCTCCGTGATCGCCGGGGTGGAGTCCCTCTTGGCGAAGAACCTGCGGTACCCGACCTCGGCCTGCACGTAGACGGGCGCCGGGTCGAACGTCGTGCCCGCGTGCAGCCGGCCGAACGTGCTGAACTTGCCGCGGCCCATGGGCGGCCGCCCAAGGCCCTGGCTGTTGTAGCCCGTCGGCGTATTGGCATCGATTTCGAGCGCGACCGCGGCCCGGCCGGCCGGGTTCAGCAAGCCGTACTTGAACCCGAAGTTGAGGTCGCCGAAGCCGTTGTTGCTGAACTTGTCGGGGTTCCCGGCGGTGAGCTTGTAGGCGAGGAACTGCACCGGCATGCCGAGCATGAACGTCAGGTGGTTCGACACGCCGTACTCGGTGTCGAACTGGACCGTGCGCGCCGTGTACTTGAAGAGCGTGCTCGTATCCACGACGTTGCCGTCGGCATCGTAGAACTTGGACGTCGAGAGCCAGGACAGGCGCGCGGTCGTGAAATATCCGTTGCGCGTCTGGGTCCACGGGCCCGCGTTGGCGGAGGCCGCCAGGGCGAGTCCGAGGACGATGGTGCACAGCAGGAGCGCAGCCGGGGCCTTGGCCCCCGCGAGTCCAACACGGGTCCGCATGGGAAACATGGAATCCTCAGGATGGATGTGGGGCCAGGGGCGCGACATGTCGCGCCAAACTACCCCAGAACCGCGTCCGAGGCAAGGCGGCCCTGGCCCGCGGGGGACGCGGCGAAGGTCCGCGCCGCCCCTCGGCGCGACTGTTGTTTCCGGCGGAGCTAGCGGGAGCCGATGACCACGACGCCCCGGCTGGTCGCCATGCCATCGCACGTGAGACGCAGTCGGTACGCACCGGGTGCGACGCCCCCCGTCCGCAACGCGGTCAGTGGCGTGGCGACACGCTGCCCGCTCGCCTGCCCGATTCCGCGGCCGAGTTCGCCGACGCGCCGGCCGCGCGCGTCGAACAACTCGACACGCCAGGGACGGCCGGCAGGGGCTTCGACGTCGACGGCGAGCAGGCCTCGCGCCGGATTGGAGGCGGGAGCCAGCGTCATGCGCAGCCCGGATGTGCGCGCGGAGCCCGCGGAGGGGACGCCGACGACCGGGGCGAGAAACCAGGGCGTGGCAGCCGGGTCGAGCTTGAAGAACGCGAGCAGGCTGTCGGCCACAGCGTTGCGCGCGAGTGTCCCCGGGTGGGTGCCGTCCGCCGCGAACCAGGAACAGGGCCAGATCAATCCGTCGGCACGACCGCGCGTCCCGTCCGCCCACAGGTAGGGCCCCCACGCCAGCCACGGTGCGACCTTCGGCCCCGCAGCGGGATCGAAATTGAGGCTGTCGACGCCGGCGAGTTGTTCTTCGATCAACCACTTGAGCGCGAATCCCGACTCGTAGGCGTAAGGCTCGGGATTGAGGTTCGTGGTCGCGTAGCCGGCATAGATGCGGCTGGTGAGGAATACCAGCTTGAGATTCGGGCACCGCTGCTGCAGGACGCGCACGACCGCTGCCAGGTTGTCCCGCAGCGTGTCCGTGGCCGCCGGGAAGCCGCCGGTCGGCCCGGCGTCGGCTTCCTTGATCCACGCGACCTGCGCCTGCGCGGGCGAGGACCCATGTCCCCGCAGACGTGTCGCCACCGAGTCCCAGTAGGCGGCGCTCGCCCCGCGAATGCGATCCGCCGACTGGCCGCCCAGCGCGCAGTCGATCACCGCGAGGCGGGGGTGGCGCGAGGGTTCGCTCATCGCCTTCGGGACGAAGGCCTGGAATTCCTGGGTCGCGTTGCTCATGCCGATCGAGATCAGGACGATCCTTCCCTGGGCGGGGTCGGAGTTCCCCAGCGTATCGAGCGGCACGATCGACTGCGCGATCGCGATCCCGGCCATGTCGTGGGCGGCGGGCCGCCCGTTGACGCCGCCGGGATACAGGCCTCCCACGCGGCCCTGGTACAGCCCCGGACCGAGGTCGGTGAGCGCGACCAGGCCCGTGGTGTCGCGCGTGCAATCGGACGCGCGGGAGGTTCCGGGCAACCCGACGAGAAGCCCGATCGCGAGCGCCGAACCCGCTGCAAGCGAGACCACGAGGCGTCTCATGGCCGGGTGGAGAGCCCCGCGATGAGCGTCGAAAGCACAAGCAGCGGGGAAGCCAGCGGCGCCATGGAGTTGGGAAGGCATGACCACCTCCGGAGGCGCGGGAGTTCGGGCGCTCCCGCGCGGAGCGAGCGGCACGGCCGCGCTGGGTCCGCGGGCAGGGTGGTGTCGGCCGTAGCGTCCGGAGCGGCCGCACGGGCAAAATTGTAAACTTCCGGCAAGAATCCGTCCATGTTGCTCGTCAGTCCCCCCGGTGGGGGGGGTTGCAAATCGCCGCTTGGGAAAAAGCTACCCACCGTGGGACCATCCGGCCATGCCGTCCCGACCGCTTGCCGAACTGCTCGCCGTGCCGAGGGAAGCGCGCGTTGCCGCGATCGGTGGTGGCGGCAAGATGAGCCTCCTCACCACGCTCGGCCTCGCCTGGGCGCAGTCCGGCGGCAAGCCGCTGCTCGCCCCGACTGCGCGCGTCACGCGCCATGAAGGGCGCGGCGTCCCCGGGGTGCGCACGGTGCTGCTGCCTGCCGCGCGCTCGGCGTGGCCCCCGGTGGGCTTTCTGGGCGGCGAACTGCTGGTGGTCGGTCGCAAGGCCGAGGCTCCCGGCCAGATCGATCCCCTCGGGCCCGACGAGATCGACGCGCTCGCGCGGGCGGGCAATGCGGACCTGGTGCTCATCAAGTGCGGGGATTCGGTCGGGCGCTCCCTGGCCGAGCCGGTGGCGGGCGATCCGGCGGTGCCGCTCGACACTTCGCTCGTGGTCGCGGTCGCGGGGCTCGATGCCTGGGGAACACCGCTCGGCCCCGACACGGTCCATCGCCACGATCTCTTCGCCGCGCACCTCGGTCTCGCCGAGGGCGAGCGGATCGAGGACGACGCGTATTACGCGGCGCTCGCCGACCCCGCCGGCTACCGCGCGGCGGTCCCGCCGGGCGGGCGCTATGCGGTGTTCCTCAACCAGGCCGACCGCCCGGTCCGGGTGGCGGTCGCGCAGCGCCTCGCGCTCGGACTGGTCGAGCGCGGCGTGGGCGAGGTGCTGTGGGGCGACTTGAGGCGCCAGGAGTGGACGAGCGTAAGGCGCGGGGTGCGCACGTGAGCCTCGTGCGCGCGGGCATCATCCTCGCCGGTGGCTCGGGCATGCGGCTCGGCCCGGGCCCTCCCAAGGCGTTGCGCACGTTCGGCGGCATGTCGCTGCTCGAACGCGCGATCCAATTGCTGAGCGTGCGCACCGAGCGCATTTTCGTTGCCGTGCCGCACGCGTTTCCGCTGCCTCCGGACGGCGCGCGCTTCGAGCGCGTCGATGATCTCTCGAACGGCGACGGGCCGCTCGCCGGGCTCGTGCCCGCGCTCGAGCGCGCGGCGACCGCGCGCGCGGACGTGGCGTGGGTGATCCCGGCCGACCTGCCGCTGATCGGGGACGCCCATCTCGATGCGCTCGCACTGGCGCTCGATCCGGTGGACGGGCCGCTCGCCACGCTGTCGGTCGTGCCGCCCGCGGCCGTCGTGCCCCGCACCATGCGCGGCGTCGAGCCGCTGATCGGGGCCTATCGGCCGGTGTATGCGGGGGCGGTTCTGCGCGCGGCGTGGAATCGCGGGGAGCGCTCCCCGGCGCGCGCCCTGACGGACCTGGGCCCGCGGATCCGCTATCTCGAGGTCGAGAAGGACGGCGTCTGGCCCGGCGGACTCGAGAGCCTGGCCGGCGTCAACACGCCCGAGGAGTGGGACCGGGCGCTCGAGCGCTCGCGCCAGCTCGAGCGCCGCGCCCCGAACGACTGAGTCCGCGGCTTGAAGCGGGGGCCCCGGCGGCGTACGCTCATGCGCCATGACGCCCGCCACCGCGACCCCCGAACGCCGCACCCTCAAGGCCGTATGCCCGCACGACTGCCCCGACACCTGCGCACTGCTGGTCGAGGTCGAAGGCGACAAGGTCGTCCGCGTCCACGGCGACCCCGCGCACCCGGTCACGCGCGGCTTCCTGTGCAACAAGGTCAATCGCTACGACGAGCGCCTGAACCACGCCGAGCGCCTGCTCTATCCCCAGATCCGTAGCGGGGCGAAGGGCAAGGGCGAGTTCCGCCGCGCGAGCTGGGACGAGGCATTGGACCTGGTCGCCGCACGGCTGCGCGCGATCATCGACCAGCATGGCGGCGAGGCGCTCCTGCCCTACCACTACGCCGGCACGATGGGGCTCATCCAGAATGGCTCGATGGACCGGAGATTCTTCCACGCGCTCGGCGCGTCGCGCCTCGACGAGACGATCTGTTCGACCACGGGGACCCAGGGCTTCTGGTCGTGCTACGGCACGAACCAGGGTCCGCCTCCCGAATCGATTCCGCTCACGAAGCTGATCGTGCTCTGGGGCGCGAACGTGCTCGCGACCTCGATCCACGACTGGCCGTTCATCGAGGACGCGCGCAAGGGCGGCGCGCAGGTCGTGGTGATCGACCCGCTCAGGACGCCGACCGCGGAGAAGGCCGACTGGCACATCCGCGTCCGGCCCGGCACCGACGCCGCACTCGCGCTTGCGGTGGCGCACGAGATCTTCGCCCACGGCTGGCACGACGAACCGTGGCTCGAGGCGCACGCGCTGGGCTGGCGCGAGTATCGCGCGCGTGCCCAGGAGTGCCCACCCGAGCGCGCCGCGCAGCTCACCGGCGTCCCGGCGGAGGACATTCGCCGGCTCGCCGCGTTGTACGCGGCCCCGGAGTCGCGGCCGGCGCTGGTGCGGCTCAACTACGGCCTCAATCGTCACACCAACGGCGCGGCCATGGTGCGCGCAGTCGCGCTCCTGCCCGCGCTGGTGGGGGACTGGGCGCGGCCCGGCGGTGGCGCGCGGCTCTCGACGTCCGCGGCCTTCGGGCTCAATCGCAAGGGCATGGCCCGCCCGGACCTCGAGCCGCGCACCCCGCGCACGATCAACATGTCGCTGCTGGGCCAGGCGCTGACCGAATTGGATCCGCCCGTGCGCGCCATGTTCGTCTACTCGGCGAACCCGGGCGCGTCGAACCCGGACCAGTCGCGCGTGCGCAAGGGGCTCGAGCGCGAGGACCTGTTCACGGTCGTGCACGAGCAGTTCATGACCGACACCGCGCTCCATGCCGACGTGCTCCTGCCCTCGACCATGCAGATGGAGCACTCGGACCTGCATCTCGCGTACGGCCACTACCACCTGCAGCTCAATCGCCCGGCCGTGCCCGCGCCCGGCGAGTGCCGCCCGCTGTTCGACGTGTTCCAGGACCTCGCGCACCGCATGGGGCTCGACGATCCGTGCTTCGACCAGACGTTCGACGACGTGCTCGCGATCGCGCTCGACAACCCGGCGAACCCGCGGCTCAAGGGCATCACCCCCGAGCGCCTCGAGCGCGAGCGCAGCGTGCCTTTGGCTCCGCAGGATCCGCGGCTGCCGGTGTACTCGCCGTGGCTCGACGGGAAGTTCGACACGCCTTCGGGCAAGGTCGAGTTCGTCTCGAGCCTGATGAAGGGGCACGGCCTCGATCCGGTGCTGGGCGCGCTCACGAGCGAGGACACCCACCCCGACGTGGCGGCCGAGCACGCGAAGTGGCCGCTCCACTTCCTGACCCCGGCGTCGCGCTACTTCATCAACTCCTCGATGGTCGAGAATGAGCGCGGCCGGCGGCTGGCGAAGGGCCCGCTGCTCTACCTCAGCGCGGCCGACGCGGAGGCCCGCGGCATTGCGAGCGGGGACCGCGTGCGCGTGTGGAACGATCGCGGCTCGTGGATCACGACCGCCGAGGTGTCGGACCTGACCGGCCCCGGCGTGGTCGCGTGCTATCGCGGATGGTGGTCGCGCTTCACCGAGGGCGGCGCCAACGCGAACCAGACCACGTCGCTGCGCCTGACGGATGCCGGCGGCGGCGCGACGTTCTACACCAATTTCGTCGAGGTCGGGAAGGTCTAGCCTGGCTCAGTGTGCGGCGGCGAGCGCGTCGCCGTCGCCCGTGTGCGGGACGCGCGCAGCGATCGTGGGCACGCCCGGCGCGCCCTGCTGCGCCCAGAGCGCGATCCGCAACACCAGCACGCCGTCCAGCGGATACGCCCCGAGCGGCATCGGCTGGCCGCCCTTGCGCGGGTCGTTCCGCAGCTTCATCACGATGTAGCTGTTCGCGCTGTCCCCCGGCGCGATGCGCTTGAACGCGCTGCGTTCGTTCGACGCCACGTCCACGATGTGCGCGTAGCTCGTCACCGCGTCGCTCAAGTCCTGGCCCTGCTGCGGCGTCGCGCCGCCGTGACACCCGCTGAACGCACAATTTGCGGTGAAGATTTGCTGGATGCTGTCGGGGACCGCGAGCACGGTCGGCGGCGGCGGGGGCTGGACCAGCTTCTCGGTGCAGCCGACGGCCAGGAGGGCGAGCGCGACCGCGAGGACTGCGATCGAGGCTTGCATGAGAGGCGCACGACGGATGATCATGGTCGCTCATCCTGCCCCGCGCAGGCGGGCGTGTCAATTGAAGGGAGAATGCCGTGGACGCCGGATTCCGGTACCAGCAGGGACAGCTCAGCGCGAGCGGGGTGTCGCTCGCCCACGTGCTCGCCGAGGTGGGCAGCGCGTGGGTGTATGACGGCGACGGCATCAAGACCCGCGCCGAGGCGCTCGGCCGGGCGTTCGACGGCTCGTGGGCGCGCGCCTGCTATGCGGTCAAGGCCAACACGAACCCCGCGCTGCTCGCCCTCGCCCGCGCCCACGGACTGGGCGCCGAGGTGTCCTCCGGGGGGGAACTCCAGCTCGCGCTGGCGTCGGGATTCGATCCGGCGCTGCTGGTGCTCAACGGCAACGGCAAGACGGCCGCCGAGCTCGACCAGGCGATCGCCTGCGGCATCGGCCTCGTGAGCGCCGACAGCCCGGCCGAGCTCGCGCGCCTCGATGCGGCCGCCGCGCGCGCCGGGCGGGTGCAGCGCGTGCTGCTGCGGGTCAATCCCGACGTCGACCCGCACACGCATCCCTACATCGCGACCGGACTCAAGGAGAGCAAGTTCGGCATGACGCCGATCGAGGCGCTCTCCGCCTGCGCGCGCACCGGGGCCTACCCGCACCTCGCGATCGCGGGGCTGCACGTGCACATCGGCTCGCAGCTCATGGAGCTGGCGCCGCTCGAGGCCGCGCTCGCCGAGGCGCTCGAGATCGTGGACGCGGGACGCTCGGCCGGCGCCCGGCTCGACACGCTCGACCTGGGCGGCGGGTTCGGCATCGACTACGAGGGCACGGGCGCCACGTTTCCGCTCGAAGCCTATGCGCGCCGGGTGCGCGAGGCGGTGAAGGGCCGCGGGCTGTTCGCGCTGGTCGAGCCGGGCCGCTACGTCGCGGGCGCCGCCGGCGCGCTGATCGGCCGCGTGCTCGACGTCAAGAAGGGGCCTGCGCGCACGTTCGTCGTGCTCGACGTCGCGATGAACGACCTGCTGAGGCCCGCGCTCTACGACGCGTTCCACCGCATCGTGCCGCTCACCGAGCCGGGCACGGCGGCCCGGACGTTCGTCGCCGACGTGGTGGGGCCGATCTGCGAGACCGGCGACTGCCTCGCACGCGGGCGCGCCCTGCCGCCGCTCGCGCCCGGGGACGGCGTGGCGATCCTCGACGCGGGGGCGTACGGCTACACCATGAGCTCCAATTACAACGGCCGCCCGCGGCTGCCCGAGGTCCTGCTCGAGGGCGGCGTGGCCCGGCTGGTCCGCCGTGGGGAGACCATGGACGACCTGGCGCGCCTCACCGTCGATGAACCCCTGCGCACGAATCGCGAGGCCCTGGCATCCAACCGGGAAGAGTGACCCTCCGGCCGGTGATTGCGAGCCCGGGGATCCCGAATTTCCGCACCCTTGCAAAGGAGTCGCCTTGAAGCCCGGAGGTCCGCGCATCCTCGTGATCGACGACGATCCTGTGGTCAAGGAGGAGTTGTCGGCGATGATCGAACGGGAGGGTTGGTCGTTCTATGGGGCCGACACCGTCGAGGAGGCGGTTGCCGCGGTCAACGACCTCTCGCCCGAGGTGATCGTGCTCGAGCCGCGCACGGACGGTGGCCGGGCCGGCGCGTTGCTGGTTGACGTGCGCCAGGCGGGGACCTGGATCCCGGTCATCCTGCACACCGGCGACCGCGCGGTGGACGACGCCTACGCGCTCGAACACGGCGCGTCCGGGTTGCTGCGCAAGCCGGGCGGAATTTCGCTCCTGCGTGAGCGCATCAGCGAGCTGCTCAAGCCCCGCGAGATGGACCGCCCACTCTAGGCCGCGCGCTCTCCCGCGTCCGCCCCGTTCGCCGAGATCGCCGGCATCGGCTCGGGGCCCGACATCGATCCGTCCTTGGCCGGTTCCACGGCACCCGTAGGCATCGCCTGCGCCATCGGCAGGCTGAACGAGAATCGGCTGCCCTTGCCGGGTGTGCTCTCGACCCAGACGCGGCCGCCGTGCAGCTCCACCAGGCGCTTGACCAGGTGGAGACCCAGGCCGAGCCCCTCGTAGTGACGGCTGACCGCCACGTCGGAGCGCGCGAACAGGTCGAAGATGCGCGTCAGGTCGCGCGCCGGGATCCCAATGCCCGAATCGGACACCTCGACGATCACGCTGCCGTCCCAGATGCGCGTGCCGATCGTAATCGTGCCGCCGGCCTCGGTGAACTTGATCGCATTGTTGAGCAGGTTGACGATCACCTGGCGCAGTTTCGAGGCGTCGACCGGAATCACCGGCATCTCACCCGCCAGCTCGTGCGCGAGGTGGATGCCCTTGCGCACCGCGAGCGTCTCCAGCGCCTGCACGCTCGAATCCACGATCGAATTCATGCTGGTCGGCGTCAGGTTGAGCCGCGCCGCTCCGCCCTCGAGGCGGGACAGGTCCATGATGTCGTTGACCAGCTCGAGCAGCCGGTTCGCCTGGTCGTAGAGGATGCGCGAGAACGTCCGGCGCTGGTCCGGATCGATCGCGTTCTCGTCCTGCCGCAGGAACTCGGCATACGCGATGATGCACGTCAGCGGCGTCTTGAGCTCGTGGCTCACCGTGTAGAGGAAGATCTCCTTCATCCGGTTGACCTCGGCCAGGCGCCGGTTCGCGTCCTCGAGGAGTGAGGCCCGCGTGTCGAGCGCGCGGTATTCCTCGACGCGCTGGATCGCCACCGCCGCGTGCTCGCCGAACACGGCGAGGACGCGAGCGTCACCCGCGCTGAACGAGCGGTCGCGGTCGATCCGGTTGATGTTGAGCACGCCGATCGCGCGCCCCTTGATCATCAGCGGGATGCACAGCGCCGACGTGATGTTGCGGCCGGTCTTCTTCGAGGACGCGAAGCGCCGCTGGATGTCCTCGTCGTTGAGCACCATGGGCTCGCCGTGCTGCGCGACGTAGCCGGCAATGCCCTCGCCCAGCTTGATGCGCGCGTCCTTGACGAAGTCCGAGTCGACGCCATGCACCGAGCGGGCCTCGAGGTGCTGGTTCTCGACGTTCAGCAGCAGGATCGACGACTGGTCCGCCTCGAGGCAGGTCAGCACCCGGCGGGTGATGATGTCGAGGATGGAGTCGACGCTGAGCTGCATGTTGACCGAGGTCGACATGTCGAACAACGAGGTGATCTCGGAGAGCCGCGAACGCAGGACCTCCTCCTTCACGCGCGCCCGGATCAGGTCGTTACGCAGCGTCTGCATCTGGCGCTGCTTGAGCAGCATGTAGAGCATGAAGACGAGCACCAGGCCACACATTCCGGTGACCAGGATGCCCCGGGTCTCGGGAGCCGGAAACTCGGGCACGATCAGGCCCCAGATGCGGGGGAGGTACAGCGATGTGATCACCGCCGCCATGAACACGAGCAGCAACCCGTTCACGAACCACAGCGACCAGTTCCTGCGATCGAGATCTGCGAGTTCGTCCTGAAAGGCGCTGTCGAATTGCGCCATCGCGGCCTCCGTGGAATCGTCCCAGGCGCCGGCGGAAAACCGTCCGCCGCGCGGTACCCCCGGGGTATCGGCAGCCGGGCCCCGGGCATGCAGCGCTTTGTAACGGGCCCTGCCAGGGGCCGCCGGAGCGGGCAAAGTGCAATTCTTCAACGACCTGCGGACCGTGCTACGCTTGATCGACACCCTGCAGTCCCGCGCCGACCTACGAGGAGATCACGCGCCATGAAGCGATGGATTGCTCAGCCCCCCACGCTCCGGGTCAGCATCGCCGGAGCGCTCACCGCCCTGATCATGATCGCATCCACGCCGCCGGCCCAGGCCGCAGGGGCGCACACGTTGCTCCCGACCGCGCGCAAGGCGACGCACGCCAAGGCGACGCACGCCAAGGCCGCGCACGCCAAGGCGCACGTTACGCGCGTGCGCGCCGCGAAGGTTGCGACGACGCGCGGAACCTTCGGCATGAAGGCCGCGATCGATCCGGCGACCGGACGCCTCGTGCGTCCGACCGCCGAGCAGGTGCAGGCGCTCGACGCCCAGTCCGGCATCCACCAGGCCGCGCCCGATGATGATCCCGCGCGCGGCATCACCACGGAGCGGCTCGCCAACGGCGCCACGCTGGCGCGGCTCGACGAGCGATTCCAGGAGTACGAGGTGGCGCGCATCGGTCCGGACGGCAAGCTGGTGCGCGATTGCGTGCACGGGCCCGAGGCGGCCGCGCGCTTCCGGAAGGATGCACAGACCCAGGCCGCGGCGCCCGCGCCGAAGCACGAGGTCCAGTGATGGGCGAGCTCCGCAGGTTCACGCCGGCCGCCCTCCTCGTCTTCATGACTCTCTCCATTCCCCTCGTCGCGCGAGCGGCGACGATCGTGATCGTCAACTCGGATGGTGCGGGCGAGGGCTTCAATGATCCGACCGCCGCGGCGCCTGTCGGCGGCAACCCGGGGACGACGCTCGGCGCGCAGCGCCTGTTCGTGTTCCAGAATGCGGCCGGCATCTGGGGCAACATTCTGCCCTCGGCGGTGACGATCAAGGTGTCGGCGCAGTTCAACCCCTTGAGCTGCGACGCCACGAGCGCGGCTCTCGGCAGCGCGGGCGCGGTCACGCTGCTGCGCGACTTTCCGAACGCGGAGTTCACGGGGACCTGGTATCCGATTGCCCTCGCGAGCCGGCTCGCGGGCGTCGACGAGGACCCTCTCGGCAACGATATCAATGCGCAGTTCAATTCCACGCTCGACGGGGGCGGCTGCCTCGGCGGCCAGACGTGGTACTACGGCGTCGACGGCAACGAGCCCGTCGGCAAGATCGAGCTGTTGCCGGTCGTGCTGCACGAGCTCGGCCATGGCCTGGGCTTCGCCCAGTACGGCAGCCTGAGCACCGGCGCGTTTTTCAACAACTTCCCGGACATCTACCAGCGCTTCGTCTTCGACAACTCGGTGGGGCTGCGCTGGAACACCATGAGCAACGCCCAGCGCGCGACCTCGGCGCTCAACACCGGCCACGTGGGATGGGACGGCTCCGCGGTCAAGGTGGTCGCGCCGACCGTGCTCGGCCCGCGCACCGAGGTGCGCGTGCTCACGCCGGCGGGGATCGCGGGGCTCAAGGTCTACGGCACCGCCGACTTCGGCCCCTCCGCCGGCGCCGCGACGGTCAGCGGATCGGTCGTGCTCGCCGATGACGGCCTCGTGCCGACGTCCGATGGCTGCACCGCGCTGGTCAACGGCGGCGCGATGGTGGGCAAGATCGCGCTCATCGACCGCGGCAACTGTGCTTTCGTCCAGAAGACGGCCGGCGCGCAGGCGGCCGGCGCAATCGCGGTCGTGATCGTGAACAACGTGGCCGGCACGCCGCCCGCGATGGGCGGCACCGACCCGAGCATCACGATCCCGACGGTCAGCGTCTCGCAGGCGGACGGCACCGCGATCAAGGGGCAGCTCGGCGGCGGAGTCACCATGTCGATCGGGCCGAACCCCGCGTTCCTCGCGGGCGCCGACGACAACGGGCGCGTGCTGCTCTACACCCCGAACCCGGTCGAGCCGGGCTCGTCGATCTCGCACTGGGACCCGAGCGCGGAGCCGAGCCTCCTGATGGAGCCGTTCATCACCGACGGCCTCTCGAGCACCGTCGACCTGACGAAGTTCGCGTTCGAGGACATCGGCTGGTTCCAGCCGCGCGTCACCTCGGTCGATCCGGGTGGCGGGGGCGGGAGCGTGGCGCTGCGCGACGCGTGGCCGAACCCGTTCACGGTCACGACCTCGATCGGTTTCACGCTGCCTACGGCGGGCCACACCGAGATCGTGATCTTCGACGTCGCGGGCCGCGAGGTGAAGCACCTGCTCTCGACCGAGCTGCCCGCGGGGACGCACGCGGCGACGTGGGATGGCCGGGACGACGCGGGCAGCAAGGTGGCGCCGGGCGTGTTCTTCTATCGCGCGGTCGGCCCCGGGCTGAACGCGGCGAAGCGCATGGTGAGGGTCAGCGCCGTCGGCGGCTGACCGACCAGGGTCTCCGGCAGCGAACGAGGCCCCGCGCCCGCGCGGCGCGGGGCCTCAACCCGCTGGATGTTCCGCCACGGCGAACGGATCCGGCTGCGCGATGCCCGACGGCGGAGGCGGCCGGTCGATCGTCACCGGCTCCGGGACGTGCGCCAGCTTGAGGCGCACCCGCGATAACAGGAAGATCGCGACCGATCCCAACCCGACCACGAATCCCCACCACAGCCCGCGCGGACCGAGCCCAAAGCGAAACGCGAGCAGCAGGCTGACCGGGAATCCGATCACCCAGTAGCCGACGAGGTTCGCGATCATCGGCGAGCGCGTCTCGCCGAACCCTCGCAGCACGCCGCCCGAGGTCACCTGGATGCCGTCGAACACCTGGAACACGCCCGCGATCGGGATCAGGCTCGCGGCGACGGCGATCACCGCCGCGTCCGTCGTGTAGAGCCGCGCGAACAGTCCCGGGAAGAAAAGGAGCGTCAGGGCCGAACACGCCATGAAAATCGTGCTGGTCGCGATCGCGAGCTTCGCCGCGCGGCGGGCGCCGCCCTCGTCGCGCCGCCCGACGGCGCGTCCGACCAGCACCGCACCCGAGACCGAGATGCCGAGCGGGACCATGAACGTCAGGCTCGCGAGCGTGATCGCGACCTGGTGCCCGGCGAGCGCGATCGCGCTCATGCGGCCCATGAACACGCCGACCAGGCTGAAGACGCCGACCTCGAGCATGAACTGGAGCCCGATCGGCAGCCCGAGCCGCACCATGCGCCGGAGCGGCTCCGCCTCGAGCGCGGCGCGCGTGAGCGGCTTGAGCGCCGGGCGCAGGTCCTTCCACGCGGCGCCGAGCAGGAACAGCGCCATCGCCCAGCGTCCGGTCGTCGAGGCGACCGCAGTGCCGACCGCGCCCAGCGCGGGGGCGCCCAGCTTGCCGAAGATGAACATCCAGCACAGGAGGGCGTTGAGCAAGTTGGCGAACACGATCGCGAGCACGATCGGCCGGAGCTTGCCCATGGCCTGGAGCGACTGCCGGAGCACGATGAACCCGAAGAATGGCAGGAGCCCCGGAATCGAGACCCACACGTACTTCGCGGCGATCGGCACCACGGCCGCGGGCTGCCCGAGCGCCGCGAAGACCGGCTGCGCGAGCAGCAGCGGCAGCAGCGAGGGCACGGTCATCGCCACCGCGAGCACGAGGCCGCGCTGGACGCCGCGCGCGATGCCCGCCTGGTCGCCCGCGCCCACGGCCTGGGACACCACCGTGTCGAGCGCGAACAGGACGCCCATGCCGAGCATCGCGACCGTCATGAAGTACATGTTGCCGAGCGCGACCGCCGCCAGCGCGGCCGCGGAGACGCGCCCGACCAGGATCGTGTCGACGACGCCCATGGTCATCAGGCCGACCTGGACGAACACCACCGGCGCGGCGAGCGCGAACAACTCGCGCAGGTCGCTCGTGGCGGGCCTGGAAGGGGAGGCGGGCGCGGTCATCCGCGTATCCTAGCGGATCAGCGGGACGCGCGCTTCGGAGCCATAAGCGACAGACTGGCAACCGGTTGTTGCGGATCGCCCTGAGTCGCCGGGACGGGGCGCCGGGGCCGATATCGCGCGGCCGTTGCGCGCGTCCTGGCGCTGGGGCATGCTGCCGACGGTCGTTCTCCCGCATTGGAGGTGCAAGCATGCTGGCTCGAGTTGGATCGCTCCTCATCCTCGCGTTCGCCGCCGTGGCCGGCTCGAGTGCGCCAGCGCAGGCCGCGGTGGCCGCGAAGCACCCCGCGAAGCACGCCGCGAAGCCGGTCGCGAAGGCGGCCGCGCGTCCCGAGGCCGTGCCGTTCATCGCCGACAATTACGCGCGGGCGGTGACGATCGCGCGCGCGCGGCACGTTCCGATCTTCGTCGAGTCGTGGGCACCCTGGTGACACACGTGTCGCTCGATGAGGGCGTTCGTCTTCACGGACGCGTCCCTCTCGAGCCGGGCCGGGCAGTTTGTCTGGCTGGCGCTTGATAACGAGAAATCCAGGAACCAGGCCGCGCTCAAGAAGCTCCCGACCGAGGCGCTTCCCACGTTCTACGTGGTGAACGCCGAGAGCGAGACCGTCGTCCGGCGTTGGGTCGGCGGCATGACGCTACCCCAGCTCCACGCCTTCCTCGACGACGCGCGCGCCGCACTCGCGGCGCCCGGGGGACCGCTCGCGCGTGCGGATCGCCTGTACGGCGACGGCAACTATGCGGCCGCGGCCACGGCCTACCAGGAGGCGTTGCCGGCGCTCGCGCCGGGAGACGCGAGCTACGCACGCGCGGTCGAATCGCTCATGTACGCGCTCTCGACCACCGACCAGAGCCGCGCCTCGCTCGCGCTCGCCGAGACCGTGCTGCCGCGCCTCGGACGCACGACCTCGGGCGCGAGCATCACGGGCAGCGCGCTCGGGGCGGCGCTGGCGTTGCCGGACACGGCGGAAGGGCGTGCCGCGCTGATCGCGCGCTACGAGGCGAGGACGCGGGACTACCTGGCCGACCCCTCGATCCTGATGTCGGACGATGACCGCAGCGGCACGTACGGCGTGTTGCACGACGCCCGCTCCGAGGCGCACGATTCGACCGGGGCGCACGCGGTCGCAGAGCAATGGGCCGCTTTCCTCGAGGGCGCCGCGGCCCGCGCCAGGACGGCGGACGAGCGCGCGGTGTTCGATCCGCACCGGCTCTCGGCGTACCTCGAGCTGGGACAGCCTGAGAAGGCCATCCCGATGCTCCAGGCGTCCGAGCAGGCGCTACCGAACGATTACAATCCGCCGGCCCGGCTGGCGATCGCCTACAACGCGCTCAAGCGCTGGGATGACGCGCTGGCGGCAACCGACCGGGCGCTCGCGCGGGCCTACGGGCCGCGCAAGCTGCGCAGCTATCTCGCACGCGCCGATGCGTTCACGGGCAAGGGCGACGCCGTGTCCGCGCGCAAGACGTACGAGGTGGCGATCGCGTATCTCAACGCGCTTCCCGAGGCGCAGCGCAGCCGCTCGACGCTCGCCACGTTGACCAAGCGGCGGGACGCGCTCCTGGGTCCGCCGGCCGCCGGGCAGTAGCGGCCGGCTGCGGGAGGGGGAAAGCAAACGGGCCGCCGGATCGCTCCGGCGGCCCGCTTTGTTTGCGATCGGCCCCTGGGCTACCGCGTGGTCTTCACGGCCCGCTTGCGCGCGGGCCGCCTGGCCGGCTTCGGCTTCTCGATCTGGATGTCCCCGGTCTGCTTCTTCGCGATGATCTCGGTCCCGGTCGGGTCATAGTAGTGGAAGTCCACGCGCCGGTTGAGCGCGAGGTCGCGCACGTCCTTCTCCGCCGTGAGCAACTCGCCCTTGCCGGCGAACGACGTGGTGATGCGCGCGGAGTCCACGCCCACCGCTTCGAGCCCATTCTGCACCGCGTCCGCGCGGCGCTTCGACAGCGCGAGGTTGTACGCGACCGAGCCGCGCGAATCGGTGTGGCCCTTGAGATCGACCTTGATGTGCGGGTACTTCGCCATCACCACGCCGATCCTCGCGAGGACGTCCCTGGACGTGGCGCTCAGGTCATTGCGATTGAGCGCAAAGTGGATCCCGCTCGGGATCTCGGCCAGCGCAGCCTGGATCTCCTCGATTTCCGAGTTCGGCATGACCGGCGGGGCCTGCGTCGTATCCACCGGGACGGGAATCGCGACCGGCTTGACGCACTCCGCCTCCTTGGCCTCGATCGACTCGGCAAGGCGCTGCGCTTCCTGTTCGTGCGGCGTGGCCTTGCATGCGCCCTGGTCCCGGTCCTCGTTCCCGGCCCAGGCGAGCTCGACCTCGTAACGCGCGACCTCCTCCTCGGCGCAGTGGAATCCGGGGTGCGTCTTCAACGTCGCGATCCGCGCGTCGATGTCGCCCGCGGCCAGGTGCTCGGGGCGCGGGAGGGACCGCGCCGAGGCGGCTGCGAACGCGGCCGAATCGATGCCGCTCGCCCCGTTCATTGCATGGTAGAGCGCCACGGCGTTCGCCAGCGCGCGCTCGGCGTCGCCGGTGCGGTCGTTGTCGGTGTATTCGGCGCGGGCGAGCGTGAGCCAGGCCCTCGCCTTGGCGCGCCCGTAGATGCCGAGCGAATCGGGCTGGGCGTCGACCCGCGCGCGCCAGGCGTCGATCGTGCGCAGGTCGCCCGCGATCGCGGGGTCGCTGACGCGCGCCCAGTTGGCCGACAGCGTGTCCCTCGGCGCGGTCGCGATTGCCCCGCGCTGGACGCCCTCGGCCGGGGCCGAAGCCGCCGCCGGCACCGCGTCGTGCCCACCCCCGAACAGGCCCTCGTCGAACTTGAAGCCGAACGCGAGGAACGGACCCTTGTCCGTGCGCTCGAGCGAGGCGAAGTCCGGATCGTGGAACCCGAATGCGTTGTAGCCACCCGAAAGCCTGAGGTTCTTCGTCACCAGCACGCCGAGCTCGGCGCCGAGCCCGTCGGTGCGGCGGTCGAACGAGCCGTCGAAGCGCGAGCGCGCCGCCAGCGCGAGGTCGAGCCGCGGGGACAGGTCGTAGAGCGCGCGCAGCGAGGCCAGCGCGCCGCGGCCGTCGATCGTGCGGGCGCCGGCGTCGTCGAATGTCCACTTGCCGGCCGCGCGGCCCATCAGCGTGAGCGGGCGCGAGGCGCGGAGGTTGAGCCGCGTGGAGGCGAGGAACACCTCGTGGCGGCTGTCGAATCCGGGCTCGAGCTGCTGCTCGTCCAGGCGGTGCTCGATGCGGCCGAGCACGTTCCAGTGGTTGCGATCGGTCTCGCGCAGCGCGAACGCGATCTCGTCGCGCGCCACCGTGCGCTGCTGGCTCGGCGCCCAGCTCCACATCGAGCGCGCGAGGCCCGTCCAGTCCCGGCCGAGCTTGCGCGCCAGGCCGCCCGACGCGAGCCATTGCGGCTGGTCCTGCGACTTGCGGTACTCGAGCCGCAGCGAGCCCTTGGTCAGCGGGTCGCCGGTCCACTCGAGTCCGCTCGCGATCGCGGTCATGCCGTCGCTCGCCGGCGCGCCCTTCGTCGGCGTGACCCGCTCGACCGACAGCAGGACGCGCACGGCGGGGGAGAGGCGGAAGCGGTCCCTCAGGCCCATCGCGGCCTCGGCGTTGCGCCCCGCGAACGCGTCGCGCACGCGGTACTCGCTGAACGCCGAGAGGTCGGACTGGCCGTCGGCCGCGAACCCGAAGACGGTGGTGTTGAGGCCCTGGCGGTCGTCGAGCGCGTACGGGCCCGCGAAGCCGTTCAGGAATTCGTGGCGCGCGTACGCCCGCACATGGTCGGTGAGGCGCCGGTCGCCGCCCACCTCGAAGCGTTTCGCGTTGCCCGCGCCGAGGTCGTTCTCGTACTCGGCGAACAGGCTCGTGCGCGGGTTGAACTGCGCCGTGAGCCGTGCGCGCGCGGCGTCGGTCTCGTTCGGAGTCGGCACGGCGTTGCCGCCGCCCGCCGGCAGCGAGCTCTCGCGCGCCCAGCGATAACCGATGCCGAGCGACACGCCGTCCGAGAGGCGGCGCTCGAGGCCGAGCGACGCGCCCTTCCGGCGTCCGCCGGTCGCGAGGTCCTTCGTCAGCACGCCCTCGGCCGTGGCGGACGAGCGTCCGCCCAGCAGGTAGCGCGCGCCGCCGCCCCATTCCTGGCGTCCGGCCGCGTAGCCGGACGAGGGGTTGTCGAAGCCGGCATCGGTGCGCACCGCGAAGCCGCGCAGGTCGAGGTGGTCCGCCTGGTGGCGGATCTCCCCGCGATACGCGTTCGCCGCGCCCGTGCCCGCGCTGTCGGTGCGCGCCCACTCGCCCGTCACGAACGTGCGCGCGAGGAGCTTCACGGTGGCGCCGGCACCGTACTGCACGTGCTCGCGCGCCGGGTCGTCCTCCTTGACGTACGAGCCCATCAGCTCGACGCCATCGACCGGCTTGAGATTCGCGCTGCCGCCCGCGGTCCAGAAGCGGTCGCCGCCGCCCTCGACCTCGTAGGTCACGCGCACCGAGACCGGGTTCAGGCGCTCGTCCAGCGCCTCGACCGGCGCGCGGAACAGGAGGCGCCCGGTGAAGGGCTCGATCGTGTAATCCGCGAAGCGCGTCATCACCTTGCGGGCGAGGATCACCGACGGGTTGTTGCGGTCGCGCGTGACGATCTCGACGCGCTCGCTGTTGAGCACGCCGTCCTTGCGCGACAGCGGATACGGGCCCGAGATGCCGCGGCCGTCGATCTCGTCGACGACCTGGCGGTCCTTGTCATGCGTCGCGAACGCGTCCACCGCCGCGCGCCCGTTCTCGAGGTGCGCGCGTCCGCCGTTGACGCCGCGGAAGTACGCGCCGAGCACGCGGATCGGGTCGAGCGCCGCGGTCTGGAAATCGCCGTACAGAGCGTACGAGCGGCCGCGCTCGAGGCGCGCGTACAGGCGCTCGGTCGACTGCGCCTCGAAGCCCGAGACCGACGCGTCGCCGAAGTTCGCCTCGCCCTCGTCCGGGCGAATGTCGTCGAAGCGGCGACGGTCCGCCGCGTGCTCGGAGTCGAAGCGGAAGGTCACGCCCACGTTGCCGCCGATCGTGCCCTTCGCGAACATCGCGCCGCGCGCGCCGAGGTTCGATGTGCCGTCGCTGTTGTCCGAACGAACGACCGTGAACGCGTCCTCGAAGCGGTCCCGAATCTGCCCCGGAGCGAGCTCGTCGGCGTGGACCGAGCGCCCGTCGTAGCGGCCCTCGATCGTGCCCGTGACCAGCCACGGCCGCGGGCTCGGGATGAACACGAGGCCGGCCTCGGCCTCGCGCACGCCGCTCAGGGCGGTCGGGCCGTCCGACGTGACCTTGCCCTTCAGGTCCGTGTCCTCGGTCACGCGCACCGTGCCCGCGCCGGCGGAGGCCGGGGCGACCAGCAGGAACGTGGCCTGGTGCGTGACGCTGGTCTGGATGCCGTCGTGCTTCGGATCCTGGTCGGCGACCTGCCAGAGGCCGAGATCACTGTCGAGCGTGACCGCCACCGGCGCATCCCCGGGCACGCGCACCGTCACCGGCACGAGCGTGTGGCCGTCGGCCGGCGCCGGGCGGCGGGGGACCGAGATCTCGAGCCCCGGGGCCGCGTTCCTGATGTGGCCGGCGAGCAGCCCCGGCGTGCCCGGCGCGTCGGGCACGAGCGAGCTCGCCGCCGACAGCAAGTTGCGCGGATCGGAGCCCGCGGCGCCGTCATTGAGATGCCCGGGCATCACGTGATAGAACGCGCCGTCGTCGCTGCGCGCGCCCGCTTCCCCCGCCCACGGCGTGCCGTCGAGCACGCGCGTCGCGCCCGGCTCCACGTTGGCAGCGGTCGTCGGCTGCGCGGTCTGGATCGCCGCGCGCACCTCGCCCAGCTCGCGCCGGGCCTTGAGCTCGGACACGAACGCCGGGTCGCAGCCCGCGAGCGCGAAGTCGGCGCGGTAGAGCTCGCCGTCCTTGACGTCCGCAAAGCGCGTGCCCGGGCTCATGCCGTCGCGCGTGTTCACGACCTCGATGTGCGCGCCCTGGGGCAGCGTCGTCTTGTCGAGCTTGACCGTGTGCAGGCGCGGCGCGACCGCCTCGAAGTGGTACTTGCCCTCGACGTCGGTGATCGCCGAGCGGCCGTCCTCGAGGTAGACCCGCACGCCGGGCACCCCGAGTTCCTCCTTGCCCTGTGCGCGGTTCGAATCGCAGTCGCAATCCGCCCACACCTTGCCGGCGAGCACGCCGTCGTCGGCGAACACGCCGCCGTGGATCGTGACCTTCGCCGCGGCGGTGTTCGAGCGCAGGTTGAGTCCGGCGTTCTCCGCGTAGGCACGGTTGATGCCGTCGCCCAGTACGGCCGACGTCCCGACCAGCGCGCGGTAGCGCAGCGTGATCGCGCCGTTCGCCGGCACGGTGCCGACGTTGAACGCGAGCCCCGCACCCGGCGCTCCTGCCGGGTCGGCGATCGGCGTGCCGTTGACCGACGCGGTGCCGTCGGCGAAGCGGAAGCCGACCGGCAGCGTGTCGCGCACCACCACTCCGGGCACCTGCGAGACGCCCAGGTTCGAGAGGACGAGCGTGTAGGTGACCACGTCCGCAGGCTCGACGATCGAGGGCGCGGCGCGCTTCTCGAGCGCGAGCTGCGACGCGTAGACGACCGGTGCCGGCACGTCACTGCCGCGGTCGTTGCCCGGGTTGTTGTCGCCGGCGACCTGCGCCACGGCCGCGTTCAGGACCGACGGATACGCCGCCGGGCCGACGAGCACGGTGAGCGTGAACGTGGCGCTGTCGGCCGGCGCGATCGGGCCTGGGTTCGTGGCGGTGACCACGTTGCCCGAGAGCGAGCTGCTCCAGCCTGCCCCCGTAAGCGACACGAACGTGAGGCCGGTGGGCAGCGTGTCGCGCACGGTGATCGTGCCCGCGGTTGCCGCGGTGCCGAGGTTGAGCACCGCGATCTGGTACGCGGCGTTCGCGCCCACCGTGAACGAACCCACGTGGCGCTTGAGCAATGCGACGTCGGGCGCGCCGCTGATCGCGGTCGCATCGGTCGCGCGATCATTCGCGGGGCTGGCATCCCCCGGCGTCCGGGCGACCGCGACGTTGGTCACGCCCGGCAGGGCGGCATTGCCGACCGCCACCGTGAGCGTGAAGGAGAGGCTGTCGCCGGCCGCGATCGGCCCGGCGTTGGTCGCGGTCACGACCTGGCCGGCTGCGCCGAAGGCCCAGCCCGCGCCGTTGCCGGTCACGTAGGTGAGGCCGGCCGGCAGGCTGTCGACGACCGTGATCGTGCCGGTGGTCGCGATGCTGCCCACATTGCGGACGGTCAGCGTGTAGACGCCCGGCTGTCCGACCGTGAACGCGCCGAAGTGGCGCTTGCCCATCGCGAGATCCGGGGCGCCGTTGACCGCGCTCGTGTTCGATCCGTTGTCGTTCGCAGCATTGCCGTCGCCGGCCGTCGCCACGCTCGCGCTGTTCGAGACCGAAGGCAACGCGGCCGCGCCGACCGACGTGATGATCGAGACCAGCGAGCTGTCGCCGGACGCGATCGGGCCCGCGTTGGTCGCGGTGACCGTGCCGAGCGCTGCAGTGACGATCCAGCCTGCTCCGCTGCCCGAGACAAAGGTCATCCCGGTGGGGAGGACGTCGGTCACCGTGATGCCGCCCGTGGTCGGACCGGTGCCCACGTTGGTGACCGAGAGCACGTAGGTGGCGCTGCCGCCCACCGTGAACGGCGCGCCTGGTGCGCGTTTGACGATCTGCAGGTCCGGCGGGAAGACCGGCGCCGGCTGGACGATCGTGGGGTCGACTCCGCGATCGTTGCCGCCGTCGATGTCGCCCGCGGTCTGCGCCACCGCGGAGTTGGTCACCCCGGGGAACGCGGCAGGGCCGACCGTGACGTCGAGCGTGAAGCTCGCGCTGTCGCCGACGGCGATCGGGCCCGCATTGGTCGCGGTCACGATGCCGAGCGCCTCGTTGACGCTCCAGCCCGCGCCCGTCCCGGCGACGAAGCCGAGGCCGAAGGGGAGCGTGTCGAGCACGGTGATCGTGCCGGTGGTGGGAATCGAGCCGTCATTGAAGAGCGTGATGCGGTACTGGCCATTCGTGCCCACGGTGAAGTCCGAGGCGTGCGACTTCGAGAGGCGCAGGTCCGGCGCGTCATTGACCGCGGTCGTGCTGCTGCCGGTGTCGTTGCCCGGGCTCGCGTCGCCCGGCGTGCTGCCGGTGGCGGAGTTGATCACCGATGGCGCGGCCGCTGCGCCGACCTGCACGGTCAGCGTGACCAGCGCGCTATCGCCGGGCGCGATCGGGCCGGCGTTGGTGGCGGTGACGGTGCCGAGCGACTGGGTGACGATCCAGCCCGCGCCGCTGCCCGAGATCCACGTCAGCCCGGCGGGGAGGGTGTCGCTGAGCGTGATCGTACCGGTCGTCGCGGCGGAGCCGACGTTCGTGACCGTGATCGCGTAGCTCGCGGTGCCGCCCACGGTGAACGGCGGCGCGAGCGCGCGCTTGACCACCTGCAGGTCGGGCGTGAGCGCCGCGGATACGTTCGTGGGATCGATCCCGCGGTCGTTGCCGCCATTGAGATCGCCGGTGGCGGACGCGACGGCCGCATTGACGACCGAGGGCATCGCCGTGGGTCCGACCGAGACGTCGAGCGTGAAGCTCGCGCTGTCGCCGGCGGCAATCGGCCCCGCATTGGTCGCGGTCACGATGCCGAGCGCCTCGTTCACCGTCCAGCCCGCGCCCGTCCCGGCGACGAAGCCGAGGCCGGAGGGCAGCGTGTCGAGCACGGTGACCGTACCCGTCGTCGGAGCCGAGCCTTCGTTGTAGACCTTGATGACGTACTGGCCGTTCACGCCGACGGTGAAGTCACCGGCGTGCCGCTTGGCGAGCCGGACATCGGGCGCGTCATTGACCGCGCTCGTCGCGGTGCTCGAGTCGTTCGCGGCGCTGGTGTCGCCCGGCGTGTTCGCGAGCGCGGTGTTGGCGACCGCGGGCGACGCAGCGGCAGAGACCCGGGCGGTGAGCGTCACCGTCGCGCTGTCCCCGGGGGCGAGCGCGGCCGCGTAGGTCGCGGTCACTGTCGGGTCGGCGAACGAGGTGCTGAAGCCCGTGCCGGCGGCAGACCCGAAGGTCAGCCCTGGCGCGAGCGTATCGGTGATCGTGATCGGCCCGGTGGTCGCGCCGGATCCGACGTTGGTCGCCGTCAGCGTCCATGTCGCGATGCCGCCGACGGTGAACGGCGCGCCCACGGCGCGCTTGATCATCTGCACGTCGGGGAACCCGATCACGCGCGTCGAGTCGACGCCGCGATCATTGGCCGCGCCGACGTCGCCCGTCACCGTCGAGACCGCAGTGTTGACGGCCCACGGCGCTGCCGCCGGGCCGACCGTGACATCGAGGGTGAACGAGGTGCTGTCCCCCGGCAGAATCAGGCTCGCATAGGTCGCAGTGACGATGCCGGAGGTTTCGTTCGTGGTCCACCCCGCACCGGCGGCGGCGATGTAACCGAGGCCCGAGGGCAGCGTGTCGACGACCGTGATCGTGCTGGTCGTGGGCAGGTTGCCGACGTTCGTCACCGTGATCGTGTACTGGCCCGGCGAGCCGACCGTGAAGTCGCCCGCGTGCCGCTTGGCAAGTTGGAGGTCGGGCGCGCCCAACACCGCGTTCACGACCGAGCTGGTGTCGTTGGCCGCGTCCGAGTCCCGGAACGTGGTCACGCGCGCGAGATTGAGCACGCCCGGGAAGGCCGCCGCCCTCACCGTCGCCTGGATCGTGACCAGGGCGCTGTCGCCGAGCGCGATCGGGCCGGGGTTGGTGGCGGTGACCACGCCACCGCTCTCGCTCACGCTCCAGCCCGGGCCACTGCCCGAGACGTAGCTCAGGCCGGCCGGAAGCGTGTCGACGACCGCGATCGCGCCCTCCGTGGGGCCGGTGCCGATGTTGGTCAGCGACAGGATGTAGGCCACGGTCTGTCCCACCGTGAACATCGCGGGCGCGGCGCGTTTGATGATTTGCATGTCGGGCAGCGGCGGCAGCCTGACGGTCGTGGTCGTGGTGGCCGTGTTGTTGCCGGGCACGTAGTCGACGCGCGCGTTGGTGGCGCGTGCCGTGTTGACCAGCGTGCCGACCGCGCTCGGCGTGACCACGATCGTGATCGTCGAGCTTGCGCCCGGGGCGAGCGTGCCGATCGCGACCTGGACCACCCCCGAGGCTTCCGAGGCCGTGCCCTGGGTCGCGCTGGCGTTGACGAACGCCACGCCGGCTGGCAGCGTGTCGAGCGCGCTGGTGGTGAACGCGGTGTCCGGGCCGGCGTTCGAGACCACGAGCGTGTAGGTCAAAGTCGAGTCGGGGCCGACCGGGTCCGGCACGTCCCCCTTGGTGATCGAGATGTCCGCGTTATGCACGTAGACCACGATCGGCGCCTTGCCCGGCAGGCTGTCGCTCAGCGCGAGCGTGGTGTCGATGATCGCCGAGCCCACGTGGGCGAGCGCCTGGTTGACGAACGTGCCGGCCGTGGCCGGGAACGAAGCCTGGTAGATCAGGTCGCGGGAGGAGTTCGCCAGCAACGTGAACGGGCCGTACCAGAACGCGGTCCGGCCCGCCACCGACGGGTCGCCGATCGGCAGGCCGTTGAAGGTCGAGCTGCCGGGCACGATCGTCGAGGCGCCCGGGAGCACATCTTTGATGTCGTCGAGCGTTCCGTCCGCGAAGCCGCTGTTGACGATGTGGATCGTGTAGGTCGAGACGCCGCCGTCGACGATGTAGGTCGGCGTCGCGGACTTGGTGAGCGTGAGCTTGCTCTCGGGCGGCGGGATCGGAGCGAAGCCGCCGTAGTTCCCGGTGTCGGTGTGCTTGACGTTGGCGCCGCTGGCGAAGTAGCCGATCGGCGTGACGGCCGTGGGGGCCACGGTCGTGCCTGCGGCGCGCATGGTGTAGACCGCCACGTAGTCCGTGTTCCCCGGGTCGGCCGGTGCGACGATCAAGCTGTCGGTGACGACGCCCGCATTGGGGCTCCCCGAGAACGTGATCCGGGTGCTGATCATCTCGAACACGGCAGCCGACCAGAGGATGTCGGTGGCGGGCGAGAATGCCAGGACCGGGGGAGACCCGATCGTCCCGGTGTGGCCGGACACGGTGATGGTCACGATGCCGCCGACCTGCGGTGGGTTCGGGCCGCTGACCACGGTCGTGACCTTGTTCGCGTTGGCCGCAATCGTGCTCTGGACCGACGTGATCGTGTACGACTGCGTGAGCGCCGCAGAGGCGGGAGGGCGGCTCGCGTAGACGTGCACGGTGTGACCCTGCGCGACGCCCGTGGTCGTGTTTGCCTGCAGATAGAAGTAGGCCGTCTTCCGCTGCCCGGGGGCCATCGCGCCGAGCTCGACCACGCCGTCCTCGCTCGACGCGCGGCCCACGACGCCACCGGTGAAGCTCCCGATGTCGACCCACACGTCCGCGATCGTCGACCCGCCCGTGTTCGTGACCTCGTAGGACGCGTACATGCAACGCAGGCTCGGGCTGTTGCCCACGTCGTTGTAGAAGATGGGCGAGGAGGTGCGCTGGATCGTGAATTGCGCGGAGGCGATCGCCGGGATGGCGAGCAGGCCGAGGACCAGGACGAGCGCACGACGGTACACGGACGAAATCACGCCATCACCTCCAGGGTAACGCCCAGGGGGGCGCCACGAAGCGAGTGGGACCGGACGGCCAGCAGTTGTCGGTGCGTGGAACGGGGGGCACGGGACGGCCGGGGCAGGAGGATGCGTGTGCGCATCCTGCGGCCGTCCGAGAGACGGGCGTGTCGAATCCGTTCGTGGTTGCAGCTGCGTACCCCCCGCACGTGGGGTGTCGCGGCTCCCGGACTCCTTGTCCGGCAACCATTCTCTTATCGGCAAAAACGTACGGAGTAAGCCAAATTTCTTACAAGACTGCAATGCAAAACTTGCATGGGCTCCGCCCGCTCTGCCTTCAACGAACGAAGGCGCCCTCCTTCAAAGGAGAGCGCCCTCGGTGTGTGACCCCTTGGTCCAGGAGCGAACTACTGGATCTGGAACTCCTTGCGGCCCGCCGGGGCGCCGTCGACCGTGACCTCGACCGCGTACTTGCCCTTCGGCCAGCGCGTCGGCTTGAGGATGTGGAACTCCGTCCAGGCCGGTCCTGTCGGCGCGAGGTCCTGCGAGTCCTCGGCCACGACCAGCGTGTCCTGGAACGTCCAGCGCGCGCCGACCTTCGTGCTCTGCGACGTGCCCTCGCTCGCGATCACGGCGTAGATCGTGTCACGCGTGGCGAACGTTCCCATGGTGGCGGCGATCTTCTTGTCGGCCGTCAGCGCCTTGCCGAGTTCGATGCCGGTGACCTTGAAGGGCGCGGGTGCGGGTGTGGTGGAGACGGCGGCGGGGGGCGGCTCCGGCTTCTTCTGGCAACCGACCACGATCAACGACAGAACTGCGGCCAGGCCCAAAAGGCCGGCGGAAACATGGCGACGCATGCGATTTCCCTCCCTGGGGTGAAACGCTGGGCTCTAGGCCTGCGGAATCTTGAGGACCTGTCCGGGGTGGATGAGATCCGGATTCTTGATCTGGTCCTGGTTCGCTTCCCAGATCCGGCGCCACTGGTTCGCGTCGCCGTAAAAATGCTTCGAGATCTTCGACAGGCTGTCCCCGGAAACCACGGTGTACGTGGATTCCGCCGGGACGGGGTTCGCGCTGGGCGCGGTCGAGGATCCGCCGGACTCTACGTCGGAGAAGTCGGGCTTCTCCTCGCCTGGCTGGAACATGGAAGGCCTCCTGTGAGACGGGCTGATGCGCATCATGGTGTAAAACCTGCGTCATCGTCCGCCAGCGCCCTCCCGGGCGCAAGAGGCGAATTCGTCCGGGGCCAGGCGGCCCGGCGCCCCGGCGCACGGCGGCCCGGCGCCCGGCAGAGCGTGCGCTCATCCCGCCGCCTCCGTCCGCGAGTCCAGGGCCTTCGCGCGCCACATCAACCACGCGGCCTGCGCCCCGTTGCCGAGCACGAACGAGACCAGCCCCACATACAGCCCGGCCACGCGCCCATAGACGACGCCCGAGACCAGCGTCGCGCCGGTGACGAGCAGCAGGATCGCGACCGACTCGGTGACCCCGCGCGTCCTGTGCGCGTGGACGAGCGCGCCCTGGAACAGGCTCTGGATCGCCGACAGGCCGGGCATGGGGATCGAGAACAGGAGCCCGATCGTGGCGAGCGCGACCAGCGCCGGCGGCAGGCCCGCGACGTGCCCGAACCACAGCCGGCCGAGCGGCGTGAGCGCGAGCACGAGCAGGGCGCCCGACGTGCCGGCGCCGAGCGTGAACGCGAAACGCCGGAGCGCGGGCAGCGCACCCGGGCGCTCGAGCATCGAGACCACGACCTCGTTGAGCGCGAAGCCCACGCTGCGCAGGGTGAACACGAGCCCGGTCAGGGCCGGCCACACCGCGAGCGAGTCGAGCGCGCGCGGCATGCGGCTGATCGCTGCACTCGACAGCGGCATCGCGAGGAACGCGATCAGCGGCGTGAGCATGAGCGGCACGTAGAACGCGAGGAAGCGCTGCTGCGTAAGCGGCGGCTCGACCGGCGGCGCGAGCGGCAGCAGGTCCCGTTCCACCGGCCGCGCGCACAGCCCGGCGAAGATCGCCTCGGCGACCACGCCCGACGCGACCGCCATCGTGCCGACCGCGATGCCCGGCAGGCGGCCGTGGGCCGCGCCGGCGGTGAGCACGAGCGCGTTCGTCGCGAGGCGCACCGCGGTCCCGACGCCCACCAGTTTCGAGCGGCCGAAGCGGATCAGGAGCCCCTGCGAGTAGCGCCGGTAGGCGATCGCGATCGTCCACGGCGTCATGATCATGAGGCCGAGCCGCGCCGGCGCGCGAATCGCCTCGGGGGCGCCGAGCAGCCCGCCCACGACCACGTCGTAGAGCGGGGTGAAAGCGACCAGCACGTGGAGCGCGGTGAACGAGAGTCCCGCCGTCCACATGAAGCGCCCCACCAGGCGATGCGAGGCGAGGTCCTTCGACAGCGCGGTCGAGGCCGAGAGCAGCATGATGATCGGCGACTCGATCAGGAGCGCGAGCGGAAAGACAACGCCGCCGTAGGCGGCGAGCGAGAGCGTCGGCATGGGCAGGCGGGCCATGACCGCGCTCACGACCGGCAGCTCGAACCCCATCAGGAGCCAGCTCGCGGCGAGCGGCCACCACGTGCGGAAGACGTCGCCGGTCGAGACGGGCGGCCCGGCCGGTTCCGCGGGGGCCGCTGCTTCGGAGCTCTCCGGCTCGAGCAGCGCAATCGGGTCGGCGGGGCACTCGGATGCGTTCTCGAAACGCGGAGTCAGGGGGGGTCCGGACGGAGGGGGCATGGCTCGCATCGTATCCGATTTCGAGGATGGTCGAAGCCGATCGTCCCGCGGCTGGCGAAGGACGGAGTCACACCCTGGTCGCAGGGGGGTTCAAGTCTTCCGGGGTGGGGCCGATATCCATCGTGGCCCATCACTTCGGAGGATTCATGGACGAGCCAAACTCGCAGGACGCGACCGGGAGCGACGGCGCCCAAGTCGCAACGTGGATTCGCTCCGCCGAAAGCGGCGGTCACCGCACCCCGCTCATCGCGCTCACCGGCCGTGTGCGCGAGGGCGAGCGGGAACGCTGCCGGTCCGCGGGCAGGGACGATTTCCTGGGCAAGCCGATGGACCTCGAACTGACGTGTGCCCCGGTCGAAAAATGGGTGCACCACCCCGAAGAGGCGCCCGCCTCGCTGGTCGCCGAGGTCGCGCCGGTTCCCGAGATGGAGTCCACGTTCGGGGTCGCCCCGGCCATGGAGTCGGCCGTCGCGTGGGTGGACGAGGATCCTGCCGCCTGGGTGCCCGAGCCCGAGCCGGCGTGGGCCCCGAACGATGCCTGGCGCGAACTGCCGGTGCTCGATGCCACGAAGATCGAGTCCTCGAGCATGGGCAATCCCGAGCTGCGCGCGATGCTCGCCGACGCGTTCGTGGCGCGCACGCAGCAGCCGCTCGCGCGCCTGCGCTTCGCGTACGGCGCGGGCGACGCGTCGCAGGTCGAGATCCATGCGCACGCCCTCTCCTGCCTGTGCGAGACCCTCGGCGCGAGCCGCGCGGCCGCTCTGTTCGAGAGCATCGCGCGCGAGGCGAAGCCGGAACGGCTCGCGGGGCTCGAATCCTGGATCGCGGGCTCGGCGACGGAAATCCGTCTCGCGATGGAAGCGGTCGAGCCGCGCAACGACGAAGACGGGCTGCGCGCCGAAGCTGCGTGACGGTTCTGCTTGACCCGCAGGCGCTTCGCGTGGAGACTGCGTTCGCCGTAAGGGACTCTCGGATGAGTCCCCAGCCGTGTCTCTCGAGACGTGACAGGAGGTCCCCGTGCGTCACGCGCCATCGGCCGAAACCACGCGACCCGTGTTGACGCGGGTCGCCTACGCCATCCTGCTCACCGTCGGGCTCGTCTTGGGGCTCGCATTGGTGACCGCAGGACTAGCCCGGGCCGGTTTCTAGGCCCGCGCGGCCAAAGCCGAAGCTGAACCAGGGCCGCGTCCGATCGGGCGCGGCCCTTTTGATTTTGGAGGCTCCATGAATTCGCCAGCGGGCAGCGCCGAGCGACGCGAGGCCGAGGCGTTCGTCCTCGCGCTCGGCCACGCGCTTCACGTCGCGGGCGCACCGGCCCACCGCCTCGAGGACGCGATCCGCGCGCTCTCGCCGCGGCTCGGCCTCGAGGCCCGGGTGTATTCCTCGCCGACCTCGCTGCTGGCGTCGTTCGGCCCGCCCGAGGAGGCGCGCACCGCGCTGCTGCGGGTCGAGCCCGCGGCCGTCAACCTCGAACGCATGAGCCAGCTCGACGAGCTGATCGACGCCCTCGGCACGGGCCGGCTCGACGTGGCGGCCGCGCGCACGCGGCTGCTCGCGATCGAGGCCACGCCGGGCCGCTATCCGCCGTGGCTGTCCGTGCTGGCGTTCGGGCTCGCCTCCGCGACGGTCGCGCGCTTCCTCGGCGGCGGCCCGCGCGAGATCGTCTCGGCGGCGGCGATCGGGCTGCAGACCGGCGTGCTCGCCCAGCTCGCGGCGCGCAATGCCGCGGCGGCCCGCGTGTTCGACTGGCTGGCGTCGATCGCCGCCGGGCTCGCGGCGGTCGCGTGGGCGTGGGCGATCGGACCGATGGCCGCGCCGGTCGCGGCCGTGAGCGGGCTGATCGTGCTCGTGCCCGGTTTCGCGCTCACGGTCGCGCTCACCGAGCTCGCGACCAAGAACCTGGTTTCGGGCACCGCGCGCCTCGCCGGCGCCGGGATGACGTTCCTCGCGATCGGCTTCGGGCTCGCGATCGGCGCGCGCTTCGCGCCCCTGGCCGGAGCGCAGGTGCTCGCGCTGCCGACGGAGCACCTGCCGTTCTGGACGGAGCTGCTCGCGCTCGCGCTGTCGCCGATCGCGCTCACGATCGGCTTCCGCGCCCGCCCGAAGGACGGCTGGGTGATCCTGTTCTCGGGCGCCGTCGCCTACGGCGTCGCGCGCATCGGCTCGACCATAGGCGGGCCCGACCTCGGCATGCTCGCGGCCGCGTTCGCCACCGGCCTGTTCGGCAACGCCTACGCGCGCCTCACCCGCCGGCCGGCCGCCGTGCCGGTCGTGCCCGCGCTGCTCATGCTCGTGCCGGGCACGCTCGGCGTGCGCAGCATCGCTTCGCTGGTCGAGCGCCAGGTGATCCCGGGGGTGGAGTTGCTGTTCACGCTGGTCACGGTCGCGGGCGCGCTCGCCGCCGGGCTCCTGTTCGCGAACCTCGCGCTGCCGCCACGGAAGGCGCTCTAGGGGATCGGCCGCCGCGCCTTCGCCGCCGCGACCACCGCGTCGAGCGCCGGGTCGCGGTTCGCGAAGTAGTCCGCCGACGAGAGCGGAATGGGCACGCGCGGCGCGATCCACAATCGCTCATCCGCGTCGCGGAAGCTGTGGAAGCGCGTCGAGACGCTCCCGATGGCTCCGCTCCACGGCAGCCGCAACGACGTCGATTCGCCGACGAAGTTCGGACGTGACCCGCTGGGTTCGCCGGCGAACGTCGCGTTGGTCAGGCGCTCGACGTCGTTGATGAACGACTGCGCCGCCGAGAACGTGCCACGCCCCGCGATCACCCACAAACGCCGCCCCGGTCGTCCGCCTTCGAAGCGCACGAGCGCGCGCTCGAGCAACACGTTCAGGTTCCCGTTCCCGCCGTTGTTGTGCCGTACGTCGACGATCAGGTCGCGCGTGTCGTGCTCGGTGACATACGCCGTGAGCCGGTTCGCGAAGTCGCGCAGGCGCTCGCGCGGGTCGTTCTGCACCTGGTTGAACTGCATGTAGACGATCGACGAATCCTCGAGCGGTCCAAACCAGTAGGCGTCGTCCGCGTGCGCGAGCCAGCGCGGCACGGGACCCGCGCCCGGGGCGCGGGACGGACCGAGCCGCGGAATGTGCGTGTGCGGATTGCCGCCGTGCGCAGTCGTCGGCGTGCTCACCGTCAGGCGCGAAGCGGTCCCCGCGCGATCGACCAGGTCGAAAGTGATGCTTGAGGAGTCGTTCCCAATGCCAAGCTGGACAAGAACATCGGGCATGGACAGAAACAGGGGTCCCATCCAGAGGACGCCCATCGGATTGTCGTGGGGCACCACCTCCGTCAGGCGCGCGAGGACCCGGTCGATTGCCACGCCGTTCATCGCCGTCGCGCGCTGGCCGATCGCGCCGACGTGCGACGAGTCGGCGTCCACGATCCATGCGCCGTCGCTGAACAGGTACATGCGCACCGGCACCACCGGCCACGGGCCCGTGCGGTCGCTCACCGGGTAGAGCGTGCTGTGGCCGTCCCCGATCCGCACCAGCAGCCGCTGCATGGCGAGCAGGACCTGTCCGTCGGGGAGTCCGGGAATACGCCGGTCGAGGTCCCGAACGGCGTCTTCGAAGCCGGGCGGAAGTGGCTCGACCCGATAGCGATAGTGCATTCGCTTCACCTCGGACACGAGATACGCAAGGTCATAGCGCCAGCCCTCGTCGCGCGTGAACTTGCGGTCGGGGAGCTGCCCCGTCGCCGCGCGGTAGCGCGGGTCCTTCCACAGGGAGGTGAACGCGCTGTCGGCGGCCAGGTCCGGCCGGTGCTCGTTGCCCCACGCCACCGAGCGCTCGAGCCAGGCGAGTGCGCTGTCACGCTCGCCGCCCTTGGCCAGCGCGCGCGCCAGGTCCTCGGCCACCCCCGCGCGCGTCTGGGATCCGAGCGCGAGCGCCTGGCGATACGCGAACGCCGCCTCCGCGGGCTCGTGCTGGTCGGCGGCGAGGTCGCCCCTCAGGTGCCAGAGGTAGGAGTCGTCGGGCGAGACAAGGAGTGCGCGGCGCAACAGGACGAGCGCCTCGGCGCCACGCCCCGCGCGCACGCGGGCGAGCAGGGTATCGACGTCGCTCGCGTACTGCACAGCCGGGTCGAGGCGCGTGGCCGACCGCGCGGGGGGGACGGCGAACAACAGGAACACGGCGGTGAACGGAACGAGCAGGTTCGATCGCCGTGAGGCAGGGACACGCATGGGCGGACTCCCGGGCTGGAAGGTCGGTGGGGACTCGCCGACTACGCCGCAGGGCCCCTTGGAGTTGCCATGCCCGCATGCCAGCACCCTCAGCCGCACGGGTTGATCCCGAGGAACGCCGCATGGCAGAAGGGGCGGCCCGCGCCCGAGCGCGGACCGCCCCGTGGAGTGCCGATGCCGGGTGCCTACTTCAGGCGCACCAGCTTTGCGCTGCGGTTGCCGAACTGTGTCCTGAGCCGCACGAAATAGAGCCCGGCCGGCACGCGCGCGCCGCCCGCATCGCGACCGCTCCAGGTCACCACGTGCTCACCCGCCGACTTCGCGGCCTCGAATGCGGACCACACACGCTGGCCCGAAGGCGAGAAGATCTCGAGCGATGCGTCCGCCGTCTGCGGCAGGCGGTAGCGCAGCGTCATCGCGCCGCTGCCCGGATTCGGGGCCGGCGGCAGGAGGGCGAACGCCACGTCGCCCGTCGGCGCCACGCCCACAGCCGAGCCCAGGATCGAGAACAGCGCGTTGCTCTGATCCAGGCCGCCGTTGACCGACGTGTCGAACGCGGTCACGCGCACCAGCGCCGAGTCGCTGACGCCCACGGGCACCGTCCACTGGTAGCCGCTGGTGTCCGGTGCCACGGTCGCGACCGCCAGCCATGGCCCGCCGGTGCCATGGAGCGAGTACTCGACGCGCACCGAGTCGACGCCCATGACGTCGCTCGCCGTCCAGTCGATCAGGCGGCTGTCGCCCTCGGTCCAGGTCTCCCCGCCATTCGGGGCGATCAGCGAGATCGCGGGCGGGGTCGTGTCCACGATCGAGAACGCGCCGGTCGTGAAGTTACCCGTGTTCGCGGCGGCGTCGTGCGCGGTGACGCGCAGCTTCGCCTGCGGCACGAGCGTTGCGGGCACGGCCCACAGGTAGGGCGACCCGGCGACGCCGGTCGCGAGCGTCGCCCAGCTGCCGCCGTTGTCCGCCGAGTACTCGATGTCGAACGAGGTCACGCCCACGTTGTCGCCGTAGGTGTAGGCCACGTTCGTGTTCGAGCCCGCCTCGACCGATCCGCCGCCCACCGGCGAGGTGACGGTCACCGTCGGCGGCGTCAGGTCGACGATCGAGAAGTTGTTCGCGCTCGTGCCCACGCCCGCGTTCGCCGATGCGTCGTAGGCGGTGACCTTGACCCGCGCGGTCGTCGTGTAGATCGCCGGCAGCGTCCAGGCGTAGCTGCCGCTGTTCGCCAGGCCGGTCGCGATCACGTTCGGGTAGGTCGCGCCGCCGTCGGTCGAGTACGCGAGGTCGACCCCGGTCACCGCCAGGTTGTCGCTCGCGGTCCACTGGATCGTCTGCGAGGAGCCCGCGCCCCACGATTCGCCGCCGTTCGGGGCGACCACGCTCGCCGTCGGCGGCGTGCCGTCGACGATCGCGAAGTTCGCCGCGCTCTGGGCGGCCGCCGTGTTGTTGAACGGGTCGTGCGCCGTGACCCGCACGCGCGCCGTCGAGGTGACCGCGTTGGGCACCGACCACGAGTACGAGCCCGAGTTCGCGATCCCGGTGGCGATTGCGTTCGGGTAGCTGCCGCCGCCGTCGGTCGAGTAGGCGAGGTCGACCGAGGTGACGCCCGAGGCGTCGCTCGCGGTCCAGGTGATGTTGTGGCTCGAGCCGACCGCCCACGACTCGCCGCCGCTCGGCGAGGTCACCGCCACGGCCGGAGCGGTGTGGTCGAACGTGCCGTAGATGTCGAGCTTGCCGTAACCCCAGGTGTTGTTCGGCACCGCGCCGGTGAAGCCGTCCGTGCGCGCGTGCGCCTCGAACGCCTGCTTGACCCGGCTCGGCGACGAGCCCGGGTAGGCCGAGAGGAACAGCGAGGCCGCGCCCGCGACGTGCGGGGCGGAGAAGCTCGTGCCGGCCTCGACCTCGTGCACGCCGTCATCGACGTCGCCGCAGATGCCGATCGCGGGGGCCTGCGCCGAGTGGGTCGTGGCCACGCCGAAGCCGGGGGCCGTGATCTCGGGCTTGAGCACGCCGTCCCTGCGCGGGCCGATGCAGGAGAACGAGGCGATCGCGTTGAGCGTCGGCGGGACCGAGTAGGCGCACGTGCCGTTTTGGGCGCACGAGAACCACGAGGCCTTCGTGGTGTGGGCGCCGACCGCGAACACGCTGTCGCCGTCCGCCGGGCTCCCGACCACGGTGGTGTTGTCGAGACTGATAGCGGTCACCGGGCTCGCGCCCGCGGCGCCGAGCAGCGCCTGGTAGATCCACGTGTCGACGCGCTTGCCGATGTTCGGCGCGCCGTTGGAGACGATCGAGATCTCCCACGTGCCGGCTGTCGGGCGGCGCGTCGAGAGCGAGTCGTAGACCTCGACCTCGAACTGCCGGCCCTTCGGCGTGCCGCCGTAGCCGTAGAGCGTGCTCTGGTTCGCGATGAAGATCTTGCCGCTGACGGTGTTCTTGTCCTTGTTGGCGCCGAAGCCGCACGACAGCGAGTCCGTCCCGTTCGGGGCCTTGACGCGAATCGTGTAGCTCGCCGTGGGGTCGTACCAGCCGGTGACCAGGAAGTAGTCGTTGAACGTGCCCGCGTTCGCCGTGTAGGCCGGCACCGTGATCGTGACGCGATCGACGCCCGGCGTGGTCGAGGTCGTGGTGAGCTTGCCGTGGAGCTTGTCCGCCTGCTCGTTGCCGGCCGAGGCGACCACGATCTTGCCCGGGCCGGTCAGCGCGCTGATCGCCGAGGCGAACGTGTCCGAGCCGTCGTGCGGCCCGAACTGGCTGCCGAGCGAGAGGTTCACGACCGCGTCCTTCCCGAGCGCCGCGGCCTTCTGGAAGATGTAGTTCACGCCATCGATGATGCCCGCGTCCGAGAAGTTCGTCTTGACCTCGATGATCTGCGCGAGCGGCGCCATGCCCACGTAGCGGTACGCCGGGGCGGAGCAGCCGGTGAGCGAGCCGTTGCCGATCAGGACTCCGGCGACGGCCGTGCCGTGGCCGTCGCTGTCGGTCTGGCGGACCGCGCCAGGCGTGTTGTCGATCTGGGTCTTCGTCCACTCCGAGCCATAGCCGAACGCGCCCGGTCCGGGCCCGACTGCGTCGGTCTGGTCCCAGATATAGAGGATGCGCGTCTTGCCCAGCCCGTCCATGAAGTCCGGGCGCGTGAAGTCGATCCCCGTGTCCACGTCGCCGAGGATCATGTTGAGGCCCGCGCGCCCGTTGTACACGGGGGGCGAGCCCACCGCCGCGTGCTCGAGGTCCGAGCGCACGTCGACCGCGCTCACGTTGAGGTTCGGCCGCGTGTAGTGCGCGAGGCGCGCCGACTTCAGGCCGCGCACGTTGCGCAGGAGCGCGATCTCGTCGCGCTTCATGCGCGCCGTGAAGATGTTGCCGACCTCGCTCTGGACGCGCACGCCGGCGGCCTCGAGCGCGACCCGGCCACCGTCGTACTCGAGCACGACGCCGAACTCCTCGGGCGCCTGGTAGGCCGGCGGCTCCGCGCCCGAGGGCGCACGATCGAACAGCCGGTCATTGACCGAGACCTGGCGTGCGAACGGACGGTTCGCGATCGGAATCTCCTGCCCGCCTTCGGCAGCCCTCAGGCCGCGCTCCAGATCCTCGAGCGGCATGCGAACCTGGGCCAGGGCGAAGGTCGGGAGCAGAGCGAGGGTGAGTGCGGCCAGCAATGCAAGACGACTCGGCGCGAGGCTCGGGCGAACACGCATGCGTCCAGGATCTCCTGATCAGGGGGGCACGGACGGCGAGGCCGAGGGGGGACCCGGACACGATTCCGCAAAAGAGGGAATGGCGACAAAATCGAATGAGTTTCCCCCGGATCCGGCCTCCGTGTCAACAACGACGCGGGCCGGGGATTGCTCCCCGGCCCGCCTCAACGACCGATCTCCGCCGATCCCGTGGATTCCGGGCCCAACGGGGTCCGCACGAAGACCGATCGCCCCCATCCGCTCGCGCTCAGCGCGCGAGGATCACCTTCTGCCCGAAGCGCTTTCCGCCCACTTCGAGCTGGTAGAAGTACAGGCCCGCGGTCGCGGTCGTGCCACGGTCGGTTCGGCGGTCCCACACCCGCGAGTGCGTTCCCGCCGGCAGGTCGGAGTCCTCGAGCGTGCGCACCAGGCGACCGGCAACGTCATAGAGCTTGAGCGTCGCATGGCCCGCCGCCGGCATCGAGAATGACACCCGCGTCGAGAGCGTAAACGGGTTCGGCACGGTGCGCGCGAACGAGACCCGGGCCGCCCCGCCTCCGGCCACGCCGACCAGCGGTGAGGTGACGCACTGGCTCATGGCGATCTGGAAGTTCGCGGTGTCCGGGCTCGCGTAGCTGACGACGCGCCAGAAGTAGTTGCCCGCCACCGGCGTGCTGTAGACGAGGTTCTCGCTGGGGTTGCTCGAGGCGGCCGCCTTCACGACGTTGTGGCTCGCGTCGAGCAGGTAGAGATCGAGATCCACGGCCGGGCTGCCGAACCACGACAGCGTGGCCTGGATGCGCTGGATCCCCGCCGGCGAGGTGAACGGCAGTTCCACCTGGCCCGGGGCGACTTCGGGGACGCCCATGCCGACCACGCCCGTGAACACCTGCGCGTTCTCCTCGCAGGCCGACAGCGGGGCGGGGCCGATCACCGGGTCGATCGCCGAGACCACGACCGTCATCGAGTCGGTGAGTCCGCCCGGATCGGTGGCGACGAAGCCGAAGCGGAAGTAGCCGCTGTTCGACATCGTGACGCTGAACGCCCCGGTCGCCGGATCGAGCTGCCCGAGCGACCCCGGGTCCACCAAGCTGTAGGTCAGAGCCGAGCCCTCGGGATCGCGCGCCGTGACGCGGAAGCTCACCGGCTCCCCGACGATCGCGGAGCGATCGGAGATCACGTCGAACGCCGGGGGCAGGTTGCTGCTCGGGCTGCGGTCGGTGACCGTGATCGCGACCACCTCGGTGTCGGCCGCCGCGGCCGGGACGTGGTTGTCCGTGGCGACGAACCTCACCGTGTACGAGCCGGCCGCCGCATACCCGGGCGTCCACTCGAAGCGGTGAGTGCCGGTGTCGAACAGCGCGCCGGGAGGGAGCGAGAGCGCGCTGTAGGTGAGGAGGTCGCCGTCGGCATCCGACGCCTGCACCGTGAAGCGGCGCATCAGGCCTTCGCCGATGGTCTGCGGTCCGACCGCCTGGAAGACCGGAGCGTGGTTCGTCGACGCGGCCGGGTCGGCCGGGATCCAGAACACGGTCTCGGTCTTCTCGACCGTCTGGGTCGCCGGATTCGGAGCGGCATACGTGGTCGTCCCGCTCGGCCCGAAGACCTGGATCGAGAAGTCGTTCACGGTGCCCTTCGTGTTGACGAAGCCGCCCTCCTTGACGCCCAGGAACCAGGGGTTCGCCGCGCTCGGCGGCAGGAACCCTTCGACCAGGTCGGCCGTCGTGAGATCGACGTGGAAGTAGTACTGCTTGGTCCCGGTGAAGGCTACGCCCGAACGCGTCTTCATCGAGTCCGCCGCGGGGGCCCCCAGGCCGGCGCGAAACCAGATCGGATACAGCGTCGAGGTCCCGGTGCCGACGCGAATGGCGAGGTCGCCGTCCGAGTAGTTGTGGGTCCACGAGTAGAGCAAGCGCGCCACGACCGGGCTGTCGGCGATGCGCACCGACAGCGCGGGTTCCTGGTAGGTGAACCCGCTGGTGTCGATCCAGCGCAGCCGATACCAGTACTTCGCGCCCGGGTCCAGCGTCGGATCCCCGTCGACGTAGGCGTAGGGGTGGCGATTCGCGATCCCGCGGATCTGCCACTGCGGATTCGCGACCGTCTGCGTGTAGATCGACTGGAACGCGCCCGGGCCGCCGACGACGTCCGGCGCGCGCTCGACCACGAAGCGCGAGAGATCGACCTCGCGCTGGGTCGACCAGGCGACGCGGACCGCGTCCGGGCCACGCTGGGGCGTGAGGGTCATGCGCACGATCTGGGTCGTGCTCGGGTTCGTCGCCTCGCGCACGGCGGCGTAGGCGTCGGGCATGCCCCAGCCCCACGAGGGATGGTAGTTCGGGTCGATCCCGTAGGGATTGGACGCGCCCGCTGCCTGCTTGCCGCGGTCGGTCCGGTGTTCGGCGGTGTCCTGGATGATCCGCCGCACGTCGTCGGGCGACAGGTTCGGCCGCGCGGAGAGGATGAGCGCGCACACGCCCGCGATCGTCGGGGTGGCCATGCTCGTGCCGTTGATGTGGTGGTACTGGCGTCCATTGGTCGTGGGATCACCGAGCGCCGACAGGACGCCCGTGCCCGAGCCCAGGACCGAGGGCTTCATCTCGTCCACGTGGTCGGCGTCGCGGTCGTCGAGGCGGGGGCCCTCGTTGCTGTAGCTCGCGACGAGGTCGTCCTCGCGTCCGATCGTGTTGTTGTCGGTGAAAGCGCCCACGCTGAGCGCCAGGTCCGCGGCGCAGGGCGAGGCGATATAGTTCGTCTTGCCGTCGTTGCCGGTGGCGACGCAGACCACGATCCCGGCGCGCGAGGCCGCGTTGACGGCGGCGCTGCTGGCGTCGGTGCCGTCGGAGTTGTCGGTGCCGCCGAGCGACATGTTCGCGACGTCCACCCCGCGATAGATGGAGTCGGCGCCCGAGAGGCCCCAGCTGTCGTTCTTGTGGTGAATCAGCCAGTCGAGTGCATCCGCTGCGCCGAACCCCAGCCCGGCGTCGGAGAGGACCTTGCAGTCGATCAGGCGCGCGTCCGGGGCCAGGCCCGCGTACAGGCCCGGGGCCGCGCCGCCCAGCACGCCGTTCGGCCCGCCGGAGCCGATGGCCGTGCCCGCGACGTGCGTGCCGTGGAAGGTGAGCTCGGGGTCCTGCGCATGCTTCGGGTTTTCGCTGCTGTTCAGCGGCGTGTTGAGGGCCGGCTGGCCGGAGAAGAAGCTTCCGCCCCCGACGAACTTGCCGCGCAGCGATTCGTGGCCCGGGTATCCGTTCGTCGAGTCCGGAGCGTCGTTGACGCCGGTATCGAGGATCGCGACCGAGACGCCGCGGCCGGTCACTCCGAGATCGCCCCACACGCTGGGGAACAGCTGCCCGCCCGACGGCCGCGCGCGGAGCACCTGGGTCGCGATGTCGTTCACGGGATAGAGCATGGGAATGGTCTCGACGCGCGTGACGCCCTGGAGCTGGGCGATCGCCTGCGCCTGGGCGAGTGTCACCTGGGTGCGGATGTAGTCGATGTTCTCGTAGCGCACCTGCACCGGCGCGCCGGTGGCGGCGAGCGCGGCGGCGTCGCCGTCGCCCGGATGGTGGTCGTACCCGACGTAGACACCGTAGACGTAGGGCGCAGCGGCGTTCAGCAGGGCGATGCGCAGGCGTCCGTCTATGGCGCCGTCCACGCGCGCTGCCAGGGGTCCGTCGGTCTCGACGGCCTCCATGCGGTCATCGATCCGATTCGCGTTCTGATCCCACATCCACGCCGCGGCCGATGGCGACGCAACGAGCGTCCCCAGCAGCGCGGACAAGCCCAGGGCCCGGAGTAAGGCGTGTCGCACCATGATCAATGTTCCCCCTCGACGCCGTGGCGTCGCTCGCGTACCGGTGGCGGCGGGACCCGAGTCCCGCCTGCCACCCGGTCAAGACCGGCTCATTGCCGGCGCTCCCAACTGCGGCGAGACTAGGGGGAGGGACTTGAGAATGACTTGAGCGGGCGGGCCAGTGAGCTGGAGGAGCGAGCCGGGGAGCTGGTGGTGCGAGCCGGGTTTTGAAGCCGGGGCTAAGGCGCGAGCAGGACCAGGCGGCGCGCCGGAGAACGGCCTGCGCGAGCGAAGTAGACCCCCGGGGCAAGCGCTGCCCCGCGGACGTCGCGGGCGATCCAACGCGCGCCGACAAGGCCTGAACCGCTGGGTGCGAGCGGCGTCGCGCCGACGTGGCGGCCGGCGAGATCGAAGATGTCCACCCGGGTGGCGTCGCCCGCGCGCACCGAGAATTCGAGAGCCGTGCTCGTCCGCGCGGGGTTCGGGAAGACGGCGAGCCCGGTCGGCTGCCGGGTGTCCAAATCGGGCACGCCCGTCACCGCGGCCGGGATCCTGACGCGCGTGGTCTGGCCCTCGATCGTCGGCGCCGGAGAGGGGGAGCCCTCGTACACGACGTCACCGTCGGGGCCGTGCCAGGTCAGCCGAAAGCGCTCGATGCGGCCGGATCGATTCAAGTAGCCACCCTCGCCCACGCGCAGCGTCCAGGGCGACGAATCCGACGGCGGGAGGTAGTTCTCGGCGGCGCCGACAGGGATCTCCACGCGGAAGGTCTGGGAGACGTTGCCCGTCGCCGAAACCCCCGAAACCCAGTCGCTCGCGATCGCTGCGGAACTCCCCGGGAGCGGCCACGTCAGGATGCCGGGAGAGCCGGCATAGCCGCTCACGCCTTCGAACACCGCGTTGAGGTCATGGTCGTACGCGTTGTGGACGATGATCGCCTCGAGCGTGGCCCGGCTGGTTCCGATCGGCGTGGCGAGACGCCTTGCCGGCCCCGCGAAACGCATCCCGTCCTCGGTGTAGGCCGCGCGGTACCAGTACGCCCGCCCGCGCTCCGCCGACGCGATGGGCCAGCCCCGGGCGTAGACGAACCGGTTCGACACGTCGGCGAGCGATGAGTCTCCCACGCACAGGAACGAGTCGTAGGCGGCGAAAGCTCCGGGCGAGCCAGAGGCGTCGGCCGCGCGCTCGAGCACCAGGTAGAGCGCACCGCGCTCGCGCTGGGACCAGAGCTCGGCCGCGATCGAGTCCGGGCTCGTCGTGAGCTGGAGCCGGCGGACCTGGGTGTGCCCCGGGGCGACCGCCTCGAGCTCGGCGGCATAGGCGTCCGCCAACCCGAAGCCGCGCGCCGAGTCCCAGCGCGGGTCGACGCCGGAGGTCCCGGGGGCCAGCCCTGGGAGTTCCCGGCGGGCCGTGGTCGTGAGCAGACGGGTGATCGCCCCCGGAGACATCCCCGGGTGGGCCGAGGCCTCGAGCGCGACCACGCCGCTGACCATGGCCGCCGCCGCGCTCGTGCCGCTCGCGCGGCGGTACTGGGCGCCGTCGCTGGTCGGGTCCCCGTCGGGCGCCAGTATGCCGACTCCGGGGGCGAGCAGGGTCGGCTTCTGCTCGTCGCTGGGGTCGCCATCGCCGTCGTCCGCGCGCGGGCCGGTGTTGTTGAACGTCGCCGGACGATCATCCCCCGGAGCCCCGCTGCGCTGGATGTCCCACGCGCCCACGGCGATCACTCCGTCGCCCGCGGCCGGCGAGGGCACGTGGGCTCTCAGCGCGTCGTTGCCCATCGAGGCGACCACCACGATTCCGCTCTGCACCGCGCGCGCCGCGGCGCGCGAGGCCACGTCGTTTCCATCGCTCAGGTCCACGCTCGAGAGCGACAGGTTGATCACGTCGATCCCGCGGTTGGAGGGATCGGGATCGCCCCAGTCGCGCGCGCGATTGGCGATGCACCAGTCGATCGCCTCGGCGACGGCGCTACCCTTGCCGAGATCCCCGAGCACCCTGACGTCGACCAGTCGGGCCAGGGGCGCGAGGCCCACGGCGTAGCCGCTGCCGCCGCCGGTGCCCGCCACGATCCCCGCGACGTGGGTTGCGTGCGCGCCCGTCGCCGGGCCGCCATGATCCGCGGGGTTCACGCTTCCCGATCGCGGGGTGTCGAGCAGCGAGTCGCCGTGCGTGAAGTCGGCCCCGCCGAGGACGCGCCCGGCGACCGCTTCGTGCCCGGGATACCCGTTATCCGGGGCGTCGTTGATCCCGGTGTCGAGGATCGCGACCACGATGCCCTGGCCGCGCCGCGTGGGAACCCCCCCGACCGGGGGCCCCTCGACACCGGCGCCCGCGAGACCGGCCGTCTCCCAGGTCGGGAACACGACCTCCGAGGGGTCACGCACACCGAGCGCGGCGGTGGCGTTGTGGAGGTCGGGATAGAGAACCGGGATGACCTCGATGCGTTCGACGCCAGCCAGGTTGCGCGCGAGCGTCGCCTGGCCGAGCGTGGCGGTGCTGCGCACGGCAGGCACCGCCTCGAGGCGATGCATCACCGGCATGCCGAGCGCGCTGAGCGCGGCGAGATCGGCCGGGGTCGGCTGGTGGTCGTACACGACGTACACGCCGAACAGGAATCCGCCGGCGTCCCGTGACACCTCGAAGCGCTGCCGTCCCAGCGAGTCGGCGTTCTCGAAGGCGAAGCGATAGCCGAGGACCTGCACGGTCTCCATGCGATCGTCGACGCCGTCTCCGTCCTGGTCCCAGACGTAAGGCCCTGCATGCGCCGGGGGGAATGCGCATGCGAGAGCGAGCGCGGTCGTAGCGAGGAACAGCCCGAGGCCCCGCCCGCGCCGCCCGGCAGAGCAGGGATGCGTGAGGTGAGAGAGGCGCGGAGTCGGGGCCCGGAGAGTCATCGTCGAGATCCTTCCATGGTAGGCTTGAGCCTGACTTGATCAGACTTCGTAAGCGATTGTCCTGCTGGGCTCTGGCGAAGTTTCTTCCCATTGCGGATCAAGCTCGTACCCTCGAGCGCGCGGGCCAGCGCCTCCTCGGTCTCGGGCAGGGGATCGACCCCCAGCTCGCGCGCGAGGATCTCGCGCAGCCGTTCGGCCTCGACGATCGCTGCCCGGCGATTCCCGAGTCGTACGAGGCACTCGACGAGCGCGACCCGCGTCGACTCGCGAAACTCGTCGAGTTCCGACGCGCGTCGGAACGCGGCGAGCGCGGCCTCGTGGTCGCCGCGCACGACGCGCAACCCGCCGAGCGTGCGCCATGCCTGTTCGACACGGTCCCGTGCGCGCGCCTGGGACTCCTCGGCCCACGATCCGTAGATGCCTTCGAGCAGCGGCCGGTCGGCGAGCGCCACCACCCGCTCGGACGCCGCCTCGCTCGCGCCGCCGCCTGCGCCGCGCCTGGCCTCGCTGTAGGCGGCATCGAATTCCCACAGATCGCACGACCAGGCGTAATCCGGATTGAGGCGATAGGTCTCGCCATCGCGCGCGAGCGGGGGTTCTCCGGTGCGCGGTAGCAGGGCCCGGAGGTACGACAGCGTAGGGTGGAAGTTCCGACGTCCGGCCGCCGCCTGACGTCCCGGCCAAAATGATTCGATGAGCAGTTCGCGGGACATCCCCCGGGGCTGGAGCGCGAGGGCGAGCATGACGTGGAACGCCCGCTGCGTGCGCCACGCGGAGGCGGGCACCGGCCGGCCGTCGATCTCGAGCCGCGGCGGCCCGAACAGGACCAGCCGTGCCGCGCCGGGGCCGTCGACCGACGCAACGCCGGGGCGCGCCCTGCCTCCCGCGCCGGGCGCACGGCCGCGGCGGACCCGCTCCTCGATGTGCCGCAGCGCCGTGCGCGCCGCCGGCGCGAGCGCACGCCGCGCGCGCGCGATTGCGGGCAGTTCCTCGAGTGCGGCGTCGCCCCCGATCTCGGCGAGCACGGTCAGCACCGCTTCCCCGACCGCGATCGGGGCCGCGCCGAGGAGCGTGAGCAGCGGCGCCTCGACGGTCGCCCCGGCCTCGACCAGCGCGCCCGCACAGGCGTCGACCTCGATGCCGAGTTCGAGCGCGTGCAGCATCGGCGCCGGCTCCTCGCGGGCCTGGACGCGCAGGAAGTGCTCGTACCCGCGAACCCGCACGCACGCGAGTGCGATCGCGAGGTGGCGGGCGGCTTCGTCCGGGGCCTCGCCGAGTGCGAGCTGCGACTCCGCGAGCCAGTAGTGGACCCGCATCCGCTGGTCCTCGTTCTCGCCCTGGTCCACCGCAGAGACCTCCGCGCGGAGCCGATCGCGGGCCACGGTGGGCCGACCGGCCCGTAGCTCGCACCAGGCCAGCTGGGTCACGAACGAGGTCCGGCGGGGCGCGTCCGGGCGCTCCGCCAGGTGATCGAGCGCGCGCGTCATGAATTCGACCGCGCGGCGATACTGTCCGCGCGCGCAGAAGATCCGGCCGCGCAGGGCCAGGAGGTCGGCTGCGAGGACGTCCATGCGCAAATCGGCATTGAGCTCCTCGGCGCGGCGCAGGGACGCGAGCGCCCCGTCGAGGTCCCCGGTGTGCGCCAGCACCTCGGCCAGCGCCTCGTGACACATGGTCTCGTGCATGCGGTTGGAGAAACGCTGGGCGGCGGCCAGGCCCTCCTCGGCGGCGGCGCGGGCTTCGCTCCATTCGCCGATCTCAAGCAGGAGCGTTGCGAGATTGGAAAGATACAGCGGAGCCCGCGGCGACGCCGCGCCGCGCACCTGGGCGAGCGCAGCCCGGAACTCGACGGAGGCCTCGCGATAGCGCCCCTGGGCCGCGTAGGCGATGGCCAGGTTGTGCACGGTCGGCACGATCAAGTCGGGGTCCGGGGAGGAGCCGAGCAATGCGCGCACCTGGTCGAGAAGGGCCACCGAGGCGGAGAACTGCCCGAGGTAGAAGTGCGCTGCCGCCTTGGTCTGCAGGAACCGGGCACGGACGTCGAGCGGGAGGTCGCGCGCGCCGGCGAGCGCGCGTTCGGCGAGACCGAGCACCTGCTCGTGGTGCCCCCGCAGGTTCCACACCTTGCCGAGCCCGAGCAGCGCGCGCGCCTCCGCCTCGCGGTCCGGCAGCGCGCGGGCGGCGGCGAGCGCGGCCTCGTAATCGACCGCCGCTTCGTTCCATTGGCCTACCGCCTGGTGCGCGTCGGCGCGAAAGCGCCTCAGGGTCGCGTCGGCGTCGACCCGGGCTACGGGCAGGGCGGCCAGGTACTCGAGCAGGGCTGCCGCACGGCCTTCGCGCAGCAGCGCCGACGCGATCTCACCGGTGAGCGCGCAGGCGACGTCCGCATCGCCGGAACGCAGCGCGTGCCGCAAGGCGCGCTCGGTTTCGCCTCGGGCGCGCAAGGCCAGCGCGGTGTCGGCTTCGAGGCGGCGCAACGACTCCGGGCCGCCCGCCTCCTCGATCGTGCCCCGGACGAATGTGCGCACCAGGTCCGGGCAGGCGAACGTCGTTGCGGCCCCGGAGCCGAAACTTCGCAGCAGCCCGCGTCGGGTGAGCCCGGCGAGGATCGGGCGCGTGCCGGCGACGCCGGCGAGCACCTCGGCGAGCCCGGTGTCGAAGTGGTCGAGCGCGGAGGTGCGCCCGATCACGCGCCGGGAGTCCTCATCGAGCCGCGCGTACACCTCGGAGGAAAAGTACGAGTGCAGGTCGAGAGGAGATTCCGAGACCGCCCGCAGGGCCTCGGTCACGGACGCGCCGGGGGACCGCTCGAGCGCCGCATGCACCAGGTGGAGTGCGGTCGGCCAGCCCCGCGTCGCCGATTCCAGCGCGGCCGCCTCCTCTTCGCCGGTGGGCCGGGCGAACACGTCGCCGAACAGTCGCGCGATTTCCTCCCGCGTGAATGCCAGCTGGTTGGAGTCGATTTCGAAGACGTCGCCCCGCACGCGGAGGCGATCGATCGCGAGCGGCGGCGGCGTCCGGCTCGCGATCCAGAGTTGCAGCCGATCCGAGGGTTGCCGGAGCAGGGTCTCGACGATCGCCAGCACGCCCGGCGCCTGCGAAACCTCGTGGAAGTCGTCGAGTACCAGCAGGCGCGCGGGCCCCTTGAGCGCCGCGACCGCGTTCGCAAGGACGCCGCCGAGCAACTCGCCGGCGCGTGGGCCCGGCTTGAGCTCCTCGAGCGCGCGTTCGAAATCCCGTCCGAAGCGCGGGTCGTCGGCGCGGAACACCGCGAGGAGGTGGCGACCGAACACCACGGGATCGGCGTCGGAGGCGAGCAGGGAGTACCACAGGACGGGGCGCCGAAGTCGCCGACTTGCCGCGACCAGCACGGTGGTCTTGCCGTAGCCGGCGTCGGCCACGACGAGCGAGAGCGGTCGATCGGCATGCGCGGCGAGCCCGTCGACCAACCGGCTGCGATCCAGCAGGCGCGGCCCCTCGTTCGGGCGCACCAGTTTCGATCGCAGGACGGTCGAAGTCGACGAAGTCGTCGGCGAATGTCGCTTGCGGGCTGGGGTCACTCGTCGCTCCCGCGGTCGGGCACGGTTCCAAGAGTGGGGAACCGGTGCGCGAATCCGGCCCAAAATTGTAGCACAACAGCTTGGCTTCGGGGCTCTCGTGCGGGTAACCTCCCGGGGCCATGACGCCCCCTGCCGCCCTTGCCGCCTTCGCCCTTGCCGCCGGGCTGCTCACGATCACTCCCGGGCTCGACACCGCGCTCGTGCTCCGCACCGCCACGGTCGAAGGGCCCCGCCGCGCCTGGCAGGCCGGGTTCGGCATCGTCCTCGGTTGCCTCGTGTGGGGCGTCGTCGCCGCCGTGGGGATCGGCGCGCTGTTTGCCGCCTCGCGCGCAGCCTACACGGCGCTGCGTGTCGCGGGCGCGGCCTACCTCCTCTACCTGGGCCTTCGGCTCCTGCTGCGCGCCGGTCACGGCAGGGCGGCGCCTGGCCCGGAGGCGGCCGCGGCGACCCCGGCGCCCCCGGCGCCCGGGGGCGGGAGTTGGTTCGGGCGCGGCCTCCTGACGAACCTGCTCAATCCCAAGGTCGGCGTGTTCTATGCGACATTCCTCCCGCAGTTCGTGCCTCCGGGGGTCAACACGACGGGGTTCAGCCTGCTGCTCGCGGGCGTGCACGCGCTCGAGGGTCTCCTGTGGTTCGCGGCGCTGATTGCCGCCACCCGTCCGCTCGCGCGCTGGCTCGCCCGGCCCGCCGTGCAGGCGGCGTTCGATCGGCTGACCGGGCTCGTGTTGGTCGCGTGCGGCGTGCGCCTCGCACTCGAGAAGGGCCGTTAAAGCCGCACCCGCAAGGCCCTTGACCGCCCGAGCGCCGATCGGCAGGATGCGCTCTGCCCAGCGTACGACCATTTTCCGACCAAGGAACCCCACGTGAAAATCGCCGTCTGTCTCAAGCCCGTGCCCGCGACGGACACGCGCGTCAGGATCGAGGGGGGCGGCAAGCGCCTCGATCCCGCCGGCGTCTCCATGGTGATCAACCCGTACGACGAGTTCGCGCTCGAAGAGGCGCTCAAGCTCAAGGAGGCCGCCGGCGCCGGCGAAGTCGTGCTGCTCACGGTCGGGCCGCAGGGATTCGCCCCGACGATCCGCAACGGGCTCGCGATGGGCGCGGACTCGGCCGTGCTGCTGATCGCCGACGGCGAGGTCGACACGTTGCAGGTTGCACGTGCGCTCGCCGCCGAGATCACGGGCAAGGGCTTTGACCTGGTGTTCTGCGGCAAGCAGGCCGCGGACGACGACGCCGCGCAGGTCGCGCCCATGCTCGCCGAATTGCTCGCGCTGCCGTGCGCGACCGTGGTGACCAGGCTCACGCTCGAGGGCGCCGTCGCTCCGGGCACGAAGGCGCACGCGCATCGCGAGATCGAGGGCGGCGTCGAGGAGGTCTCCTTCACGCTGCCCGCGGTGGTCGCGGCCCAGAAGGGCCTCAACGAGCCGCGTTACCCGTCGCTCAAGGGCATCATGGCGGCCAAGAAGAAGCCGATCGAGGAACGCGCCGCCGGGCTCGGCGAGCCCTCGCTCGAGGTGCTCTCCCTCACGCTCCCGGCCGCGCGCAGCGCGGGTCGCATCGTGGGCGAGGGGGTGGCCGCGGTGCCCGAACTGGTGCGTCTCCTGCGTGAAGAAGCGAAGGTGATCTGATGGGCGTCCTCGTGTTTCTCGAGCAGAGAGAAGGGGAGATCAGGAAGACCTCGTTCGAGGCCGTCGCCGAGGCGCGCCGCCTCGCGGACGCCGGACTCGGCGGCGAGGTCGTCGCCGTGCTCGTGGGCGCGCCGGGCGCCGAGGCGAAGGCAGGCCAGGCCGGAGTCCATGGTGCGGACCAGGTGTGGTTTGTCGCCGATCCCGCGTTCGCCCGCTACCAGCCCGAGGGCTACGCGGCGGCGGTCGTGGCCGCGCAGCAGAAGTCGGGCGCGGCCACCGTGCTGTTCTCCGCGGGCGCGATGGGCAAGGATCTCGCCCCGCGCGTCGCGGCACGCCTCCAGGCCGGGCTCGCGTCCGACTGCACCCACCTCGACCTCGAGGGCGGCAGGCTGGTCGCAACGCGCCCGGTGTACGCGGGCAAGGCGATCCAGAGGGTGGGCTTCCGCTCGGCGGTCGCGCTCGCGAGCCTGCGGCCGAAGGTATTCCCGCTCACCGAGCACCGCCCGGGCGCGGCCGCGCCGGTGACGCCGCTCGCGCTCGCGTTCGACGCGGCGCAGGACTCGAAGCTGGTCGTCACCGCGCTCTCGGCGGCCACCGGCGGCCCGGCCGACCTGACCGAGGCGGACGTGATCGTCTCCGGCGGGCGCGGGCTCAAGGGACCCGAGCACTTCAATTTGATCGAAGACCTCGCGGCCGCGCTCGGCGGCACGGTGGGGGCCTCGCGCGCCGTGGTCGACGCCGGCTGGCGGCCGCATGGCGACCAGGTCGGCCAGACCGGCAAGACGGTCTCGCCCAAGCTCTACGTCGCGATCGCGATCTCGGGCGCGATCCAGCACCTCGCCGGAATGTCGTCGTCGCGCTGCATCGTGGCCATCAACAAGGATGCCGACGCCCCGATCTTCAAGATCGCGGACTACGGGATCGTCGGCGACGCGTTCGAGATCGTCCCGGCCCTGACCGCGGCGGTGAAGCAACTGCATTAGTTAGCCAGTGTCGGGGGAAAACTGATCCCCCTCGAGGGCCGATTCCCCGGATTCCTCGTTGACACTGTCACCCCTGCCATGTAAACGTTTACAACAGTAATCGGAACGGAAGGCCATCCCTCGATTTCGCATCGACTTCCTCCGGTTTCCCCCGGCGACGCACGCCTCATGCTGGCCTCCGGCGAGCATCGCCGAATCACCGCTGCATCGACTCTCGTTTGGAACCATCGTCGAACCTTGTCTCAGAAAATCGTCCTTCAAGAGGAGGATCCCCAACGATGAAGCGCATTGGCTACAGTGCCGTGACGGCGCTCGTGCTGGCGACACTCGCGGTTTCGGCGAACCTGGCTTCGGCCACGCCGGCCGTCAACGGTGCCGTCATCAAGACCCGCATCTTCAACGACTGTCCGGGTTCAGCCCTGACCACGATCAACGCCTACCCGGGCGCGATCCGGATCAAGGACGCCGACGCCGGTTGCTTCGGCTACGCCAATCTCCACAACTGGAGCTTCTCGTCCGACGGCGGCGCCACGCCGACCACATTCAGCAACAACGACAAGTTCTCCTATTGCGCGACGCTGGTCATCAGCGGCACCGGCAACGCCGAGGCGGGGCTTCGTCTCTCGCCGTGGTACTCGCCCGATGTCGATGGCAGGTTCAACGTCCGCTCGACGGACGGCGAGATCGCCTGCTTCGGCGGTCGCCTGCCGTTCTACTCGTTCACGGGTGCCTATGGCCTGGCGTATGTCAAGGGCACGCCGATCACGCTCCAGATCGACTACAATCCGCATTCGGTCTCGTTCGTCGACCCCGCGACCATCACCTACACGGTGACCTACGGCGGCACCTACTCGAGCGGCCCGATCGCGTTCGATCACGGCAACCCGGCGGAAGATCCCCCGCACGGCGTGTGGGGCATCCTGTCCCCGGCGTACGCCGGTGGTTACGTGCAGATCCTCTGGGGCCAGAACGGCAGCACGTCGGACATGCTCGCCGAGTGGTCGAACATCTGCTACGACGCCGGCCCGACGCCTGCGAACGGCACGACCTGGGGCAAGATCAAGGCCGACTACCGCTAGACAGCGTCTCCAGGCACGGTCCCGTCCCGCCCGGGCTCTCCCCGGGCGGGCTCGGGGGCCGGGAGCTCTCCTCATGGCCAACATCAAAGACGTCGCGCGTGAGGCAGGAGTCTCGGTGGCCACCGTGTCCCGGGTTTTCAACGACAGCGAGCTCGTCTCCGACGAGACGCGCCATCGGGTCAAGGACGTCGCGGGGCGCCTCAAGTACTGGCCGAACGGCGTCGCCCGCAGCCTGATCACCAGCCGCACCCACGCCTTCGGCGTGCTCCTGCCCGACCTCTACGGCGACTTCTTCTCCGAACTCATTCGTGGCATCGACCTCGCCGCCCGGCGCGAGGGCTTTCACCTGCTGGTCTCGAGTTCGCATTCCGACACGCATGGACTGGTGGCGGCGATGCGCTCGATGCGCGGCCGGGTGGACGGCCTGCTCGTCATGGCGCCCGACTTCGATTCCGCGGCGGCGATGCACGACGCGGCCGGGGAATTTCCGGTGGTCGTGCTCGATCCGGGGTTCGGCGTCGCGACGTGGGACACGATCTCGATCGCGAACCAGGACGGCGCGTTCCAGGTCGTGCGCCATCTCGTCGGACTCGGGCACCGGCGCATCGCGACCGTGACCGGGCCCAGGCACAATATCGACGCCCAGCAGCGCGTCGCGGGCTATCGCGCCGCGCTCGCGGAGGCGGGGATCGCGCACGACGCACAGCTCGAGATCGAGGGCGACTTCACCGAGCCCTCGGGCTATCGCGCCGTCGAGACCCTGCTCGAGCTTTCGCCCCGGCCGACCGCCGCGTTCTTCGGCAACGACTACATGGCGGTCGGCGCGATGAGCGCGCTGTCCGAGGCGGGGCTCCGTGTGCCCGACGACCTCGCGATCGCCGGCTTCGACGACATCGCCATGGCCCGCTACCTCACGCCGGCCCTCACCACCGTACACGTGGACCTGATCGAACTCGGCGCCCGCGCCGTCCATCGCCTGATCGAGGTGAAGGAAGGCGTCCCGGGCGACGTGCCGCGCCACGAACTCGTCGGAACGCAACTCGTGATCCGACGTTCCTGTGGTGCGCCCGAAGACCCCAGAGCGGCGTTCCCGAATCACTCGGATCGCAGGAGGCGACACTCATGAAGAATCGACTGACATCCTGGCTCGGCCTCGGGCTCCTGCTGTTGATGGCCACGCCGGCACTGGCGCAGCGCAAGGACGCGATCTGGGCCCGCTCGACGAACGGCGCCCCGATCACGCTCGACGGCAACATGAACGAGGCGGCCTGGGCGTTCGCCGACTCGATCCAGATCCGCTTCGGCATCGACAGTGGCGTGCCGGGCAGCGGCTACAAGGTCGAGGCCGGCAAGCTCCCGATCGACTCCACGGCGGTCACGCTCAAGTTCCTCACCGTCGGCAACCAGCTCTACATGGGCGCGCGGGTCAAGGACCAGTCGGTCGGCGGCGGCCCGATGTTCAACCGTTTCGACGGCTTCATCATGGATCTCAAGGACCACTCGAGCCCGAACTTTCCGAAGCCCGTCGCGGAGTACTTCTGGTCGTGGGACGACCAGACGATCGTCGGCACGCCGCCGCTCGGCCAGGTCCCGACGTTCTACGGCAGCTGGGGCGAGAACCCGCGCGGCTCCGCGCGTACTGCCGAGCAGATCGCGAACTGGGACGCGGGTTACATCGTCGACGGAACGGTCAACGAGGACACGCTGCACGCGTTCTCGCCGAAGACCACGCAGCTGGACGGCGGTTACACGGTCGAGATGCGCTTCAACCTGACTCCGATGGGCTACGACGTGACGCAGCCCGCCGGCGACGTCATGGAGTGGAACATCTCGATCTACGACACCGACTGGTTCTGGCCGCTCGACGTGACGAAGTTCAGCTCGAACCGCGTGTGGTGGCAGGACCCGTGGGGCAATGTCGGGTGGTATGGCGAGGTTCGGGTCAATGCCAAGCCGAGCGTGAACGTTGCCTCGGGGCCAACCCCCGTGATTGCACCCGAATTGATCATCCCGAGTGCGGGCGCGCTCGCCGCGCCCGTGGTCGACGGCAACCTGAACGACCCCGTGTGGGCCGCGGCGCCGAGTTTCGACATGCGCTATGGCGACGATGCCCTGCGCGCAAGCTATCCCGGTGTTGCGAAGTACCGCTCCGGCCAGTTCCAGCCGACGATCAACGGCGGCGTGGCGTTCGTCGCCGATCCCGGCGATGCGACCATCAAGTACATCATCAAGGGCAACTGGCTGTACTTCGCGTTCGACGTGCGGGATCAGGCGGTGCAGTACGTCGCCGATCCCGATCGCTGGGACGGCTTCAACATCATCCTCACGGAGAAGACGCTGCAGGGCTCCGACCACGAGCTCAAGAATCGCACGCTCTCGTTCCAGGTCGGGGCGAGCGGGTCGGCGATCGCCCGGGACTTCCTCCCCTTCCTGCGCGACACGGCGTTCGGCGCGCAGGTGGCGCTCCAGCTCAAGCCGGGGACGGTCGTCGACACGGTCGGCACCTCGCCGGACCAGGGCTACACGGCGGAACTCGGCGTGGACCTGACCAAGCTCGGCTATCCGAACGGGCTCGGCGACGGGATCATTCACCTCGGCATCAACATGAACGACGGCGACTCGTTCACGCCGTATACGGACAGCTACGCGACCCGCACTTGGTTCATGCGCGAGCGCCAGAACCAGTGCTGCCCGATCTGGGCGTATGCCGATCCGACGTATATCGTGGGCGTGGGGGATCCCGGTCCGAAACCGGTCGCCGCGTACACGATCCTCGGCGCGGCGCCGAACCCGGGACGCGCTGAATCGGCGATCCAGTTCCGGCTCGCGGAGAAGAGCGCGCTCGCGCTCGAGACCTTCGACCTGGCCGGGCGGCTGATCGCCCACCGCGACCTCGGGTTGCACGAAGCCGGCATCGGCCGCGTCTCCGTGCCGCGCTCGGCGGCGTCGGGCGTCGTGTTCTACCGCCTGCACGTCACGGATCCCGCGAGCGGCGCCGAACGCGCATCGCTGTCGGGCAAGCTCACGTTCGTGAAGTGATCGGCGCGTCGAGAAGGCGCTTGCTGGTCGCCATCCTCGCGCTCGCGGGGATGGCGGCCGGCGTGGCCGCACCCACGTTTCTTGCGGACTCGGCTTGGGCGGGCACGACCGGCAAGCTCGCCGGCCGCGTGACCGACGCCAAGGGCCAGCCGCTGGTGGGGGCGAGCGTCGCGCTGCCCGCCCTGCGCACCGGCGCCGCGACCGACATCGACGGCCGTTACTCGATTCTCAACCTCCCGCCCGGCAGCTACGACGTGCGCGTGAACCTGCTCGGCTACGGTGCGGTGGTCACGACGGGCGTCACGGTCTCGGCCGACCTGACCGCCCGCTTCGACGTCTCGCTCAAGGAAGAGGCGCTCCAGATCGGCGAGGTCGTGGTCAAGGCGACGCGGCCCGTGGTCGAGGTCTCGCGCACGAACTCGATCGCGACCGTGTCCGCGCAGGAGATCGCCAAACTCCCGGTGCAGAGCCTCGACGACGTGGTGAACCTGCAGGCCGGCGTTGTCGACGGCCACTTCCGCGGCGGGCGCATCGGCGAGGTCCAGTACCAGGTCGACGGCATCTCGGTGAACAACGCCTACGACAACAAGTCGTCGCTCCGCCTCGACCGCTCGTTGCTCGAGGAGGTGCAGGTCATCAGCGGCACATTCGACGCCGAGTACGGGCAGGCGCAGAGTGGCGTGGTCAACGCGATCCTGAAGCGTGGCGCGGACAAGTTCGAGTGGAACGCGGAGGTCTACGGCGGCGGTTTCCTGGCGTTCAACGCCGCGTCGCGCCGCGCCCTCGAGGGCTACTCGTTCCGTCCGACCGGCACGCAGAGCTACCAGCTCAGCCTGAGCGGGCCGACGCCGCTCCACCACACGAACTACCTCGTCAACGCGCGCCGCTCCGTGTTCGACGACTTCGCGTACGGGCAGCGCGTGTTCGTGCCGACGGACCAGTCGGCTCCGGACTCGAGCATCTACCGGCCGACCGGCGACGGCGCGCGGGTCCCGCTCGGGACGTCGCGCGAGTGGTCAGGCGTGTTCAAGGTGTCGAACCGCTCGGTCCCGAACCTCGAACTCGGCTACCAGGCGATCGTCAATCTGATCGACGCGCAGTCGGTCGACTGGGCGTACCGCCTGCTGCCCGACGGCCGGACGAAGAAGCACACCTACTCGATCGTGCACGGCCTCGACTTCAACCGCACGTTCGACAAGAAGAGCTTCGCCACGCTCGCGATCCGCCAGAATTACTTCGACTATCACGACTGGGCGTTCGCCAACCTGTACGATGCACGGTACGACGCGGCCGGAGCTCCGCACAGCTCGGCGAACTTCCAGGACAACGCAGTGTTCCAGGGCATCAACCTCAATCGTTTCATCCAGAACACGAACACGCTGCTGTTCAAGACCTCCTACGTCCGCCAGGCCTCCGAGGTCAGCCAGCTCAAGTTCGGCGCCGAGTTCCAGTTGCCGCGCGTCACGTTCGGGCCTCCCGGCACGATCACCGTGTTCGGCGACAGCCTGTATCGTCACGTCGACGAGCCGCCGAACTTCGCGGGCTACCGCACGTACTTCCCGCTCGTGGCCTCCGCGTTCGGCCAGGACCAGCTCGAATTCAACGACCTTACGTTGCGCGCCGGAGTGCGCTTCGATCTGTTCGACGCGCGTTCGACGATCCCGAGCGACCTCGCGAACCCGGCGAACGCGCTCCCCGGCGCGCCGCTCTCGCAGCCGGTCGCGACCACGTCCAAGTTCGCGATCTCCCCCCGCATCGGCGTGTCGTGGCCGACCGGCCCCAGGTCCGCGGCGCATTTCGCCTACGGGCACTTCACGCAGTTCCCGTCGCTCGGGGATATCTTCACGAACGCCGACTACTCGGTGCTCGCGAAGCTGCAGGCGACGCCGCAGAGCGAGGCCCAGATCGGCGTCCTCGGCAACCCGGACATCAAGCCCGAGCGCACGATCCAGTACGAGGGCGGATACAAGACCGCGATCAGCGAGAACCTGGGCGCGGACCTGACCGTGTTCTACAAGGACATCAGGGACCTGCTCGGCGTCGAGTTCATCCAGACCTACAACGACGCCGAGTACGCCCGGCTGACGAACATCGACTTCGGCAGCGTGCTCGGCTTCACGGTCGCGTTCGACCTGAGGCCGTCCGGCCCCTTTGGCCTGACGCTCGACTACACGTGGCAGAAGGCGACCGGAAACTCGAGCGACCCGCGCGAGACCGCGACCCGAGCGACCAACGGCGAGGACCCGCGACCGCGCGAGATCCCGTTCAACTGGGACCAGCGGCACACGCTCAACCTGACCTCGAGCTACGGCAAGGCGGACAACTACCTGCTGTCGACGATCGTGCGCGTGGTCAGCGGACAGCCCTTCACGCCCGCGGTCGACGCGGGCTTCGGCAACGGGCTCGAGGCGAACTCGGGCCGCAAGCCCGGGTCGTTCCTCGTGGACCTGCGCGCGGAGAAGGACCTGTCGGTCGGGCACATGCCCGCGCACGCGTTCGTGCGCGTGTTCAACCTGTTCGACCAGCGGTTCTTCAACGGCGGCGTGTTTTCGACTTCGGGCAGCCCGTACTATTCGCGCTTCTCGACCGATGCGCCGCTGCTCGCCGACCCGACGCGCTACTACGCGCCGCGGCGGATCGAGGTCGGCCTGAGGTTCGCGGGCGGCGGCGTCAAGGGAGGCGGATCGTGAGCTTGCGTCCTCGCATCATCGTGGCGGCCGCGCTGGCGCTCGCGCTCTGCGCCGCGGCGAGCGCGCGCCCCGCGGGCGCGCAAGTGGTCACGCCGGTGCCGGCCGACCAGCGCGGCCGCGCCGACGCCGAGCGCTCCGGCACCCACGACGCGGCGCGCATCCGCACCCTGTTCTGGAACTTCGGGATGGTGGGCGACTACCCGGCCGACCCGGGCAACGTCGACCTGTCCGTGTTCCACTCGGTCGAAGTGCCCAAGGGCACGGGCATGAACTACTCCGACGGCGTCACCCCGTTCGTGCTCGCGAAGATCAAGGACGTCTCCGGGCTCGACCAGTACATCATGGAGACCGGCTTCCGCGAGCGCCAGGCCGCGAGCCCGTACACGAACAACATCATGCGCTTCGAGCCGCGGCCCGGGTATTTCCAGCCCGACCCGACGATCAATCGCGGGCGCTCGCCGGCGATCAGCAACGATCCGCGCACGTGGCCTGGCCAGTGGCCCGACAAGCTGCTCGATCCCTCGGATCCGGGCTGGGACGGCAGCTGGAACGGCTACTTCGGCAAGCGCCCGGCGGCCGACCAGGAGAGCTTCACCGTGATGGACGACCAGTACTACGACGCGTGGGACTACTACCCCGACAGCCGGGACTCGACGCGCAAGGGGCTCGGCCTGCGCGTGCAGGTGCGCGGGTTCCAGTGGGCGAACCCGCAGGCCGGCAACGTCATCTTCTGGCACTACGACATCACCAACGAGAGCACGACCGACTACAACGACGACATCATCTTCGGGCTGTACATGGACTCGGGCGTGGGCGGCTCGTCGCTGTCGTGCGACGGCATCTACGAGTCCGACGACGACAACGCGTACTTCGACAAGTCCTCGGGCCTCAACCTGGTCTACACGTGGGACAAGAACGGCCATGGTCGCGACCTCTCGGGCAACTGCGGCAAGACCGGCTACCTCGGTTACGCCTACCTCGAGACGCCGGGCAACAAGTTCAACGGGTTGGACGACGACAACGACGGCATCACCGACGAGAGCCGGGACGGCGGGCCCGGCACGCGCATCGACGGCCAGGCCGCGATCCGCGACTACGTGACGACGCACTACGACCTCGCGAAGTTCGAGACCGCGTACGGCCCGCTCGACAACCGCCCGGCGTTCAAGTTCGGCACGTGGTTCACGGGTGACGAGGACATGGACTGGACGACGCAGTACAGCGACGTCGGCGGCGACGGCGTGCCGGGGACCCAGGACGCGGGCGAGGGCGACGGCATCCCGACCGAGGGCGAGCCGAACTTCGACCGCACCGACCTCAACGAGTCGGACCAGATCGGGCTCACCGGCTTCAAGATGAACCGCATCAAGTCGGGCGTCGGGAACCCGGACCCGACGTCGGACAACGTGCTGTTCTACACCGACAGCAACAACTGGCCGCAGCGCCTGTTCGAGAAGTTCACCGACCCGAGCGTGGGGGCGCGCTTCGACTCGGCGCTGGCCGCGAATTACAACCTCGGGTTCCTGTTTGCCTCGGGGCCGTTCCAGCTCAGGGCGGGGCAGACCGAGCGCTTCAGCCTTGCGCTCGCCTACGGCTCCGACCTGCGCGAGCTGCGCGAGAACGTCAAGACCGTGCAGCAGATCTACAACGCGAACTACCAGTTCGCCGTGCCGCCGCCGGTGCCCACGCTCAGGGCCGAGGCGGGGGACGGGCACGTGCGCCTCTCCTGGGACGACGTCGCCGAGCGCGGAATCGACCCGGTGACCAACGACTACGATTTCGAGGGCTACCGCATCTACCGCTCGACCGACCCGGACTTCCTCGACAACCAGGTGATCTCGACCGGCAACGGCTCGGGCCCGCTGGCGGGCAACGGCAAGCCGATCGCGCAATTCGACCTCGTCGACGGCAAGGAGGGCTACTCGCGCACCACGATCTCCGGCGTGTCCTACTTCCTCGGGTCGGACACCGGGATCCAGCACACGTGGACCGACACCACGGTGACCAACGGGCAGGACTACTACTACGCGGTGACGGCGTACGACTTCGGGTACGAGCCGGTGAGCAACGACTCGGCCTCGTTCTATCCGTCCGAGAATGCGATTCCGATCTCGCGCACTCCGCGGGGCGGGCTGATCCTGCCGAAGAACGCGGTGCACGTGCGTCCCGAGCCCAAGGTGTCGGGCTACGCGCGTGCCGAGGCAGGCGGCGCCGACCACATCGCCGGCCGCGGCGTCGGCAGCGTGGTCGTGCAGGTCGTGACCGCGCCCGAGGTGCCCGATGGCCACGTGTTCCACGTCACGTTCGCGGCCAGCGACACCGACAGCGTGCGCGCGGAGACCTACGCGCTGTTCGACAGCACCGCGGGCACGACGCTGTTCAACTTCGGCATGGACTTCGACGGCGTGGGCATCGGTCCGGTCGGCGACGGCCTGCTGCCGATCGTGACTTCGGACTCGCTGGTGCGGGTCGCGACCGCCGGGTTCCTCCCGGGCAGCCCGACGAACGCGACCGGAAAGATGAGCTACCAGCCGGTGCTGTCGCGGAACCTGAAGCGGCCGGGCTACCCGGAGGACATCGAGGTGCGCTTCTCCGACGTCGTCAAGGACACGGGGCTCGCCCAGTTCCCCGCGCCGGCGCGCCCCGCGAAGTTCGAGGTGTTCGCGCTCGAACCCGCGGGTGAACGCAAGCTCGACTTCATCTTCAGGGACCTCAACAACGACCAGACACTCTCGCGCCTCGACGAGCGCATCGACATCGTGACGCGCACGCTGGCCGCGCCGGGCACGGCGGCGATCACGTGGCGCGTCGAGATCGACACCGCGGGCATCGGCGCCAACGGGCCGCTCCGTCCGCCGGCGGCGGGGGACGTGTTCCGCGCGACCCTCGCGCGCCCGCTCGCGGCCGACGATGTGTTCCGCTTCACGACCTCGGGCGACCAGGTCGTGCGCGGCGCGGGGCAGGCGGTGACGAATCAACCGTACGTCGTCCCGAACCCCTACGTCGGCGCGGCCTCGTTCGAGCCGGAGCGCTTCGCCACGTCGGGCCGCGGCGTACGAAGGCTCGAGTTCCGCGGCATCCCGCTCAACGCGGTGGTGCGCATCTACAACGTGCGCGGCGACCTCGTACAGACGCTCCGGCAGGACGGCTCGGCGGATGCGTTCGTGGCCTGGGACCTGCGGAGCAAGGACAACCTCGACGTCGCGCCGGGGCTCTACGTCTACCAGGTCGAAGGTCCCGGGGCGAAGCCGGCGATCGGAAAGTTCGCGGTGATCAAGTGAGGGCGCGCGGGCCGGGCCTGGGCGTCCTCGTGGCGCTGGCGCTCTTCTCGGGCGCCGCGCAGGCGCAGAACAAGACCGGCACGACGGTCGGATCGTTCCTCACGCTCGAGCCGAACGCCCGCATCGCCGCGATGGGCAACGCCGGAGCGGCGGCCGATCTCGGGCTCGAGGCGTACTACTTCAACCCGGCGGCGATCGCGCGCACGAGCAAGCACGAGGTGTCGTTCTCGCACATGCGCTGGATCGCGGACATCGACTACAACCATGTGTCGACCGCGATCCCGATCGGCCATGCCGGCACGGTGGTGGCGAGCCTGACCGCGCTCAACTCGGGGGCGATCGACGTGCGCACCGTGGGCCAACCGTTCGGCACGGGCGAGACGTTCGACGTCTCCGACGTGGCGCTGGGGTTGGGTTGGGCGCGCCCCATCACCGACCGGTTCTCGGTGGGCGCGCGCATCACGTACCTGCAGGAGCGCATCTGGCACAGCACGCTCGCGAGCGGCGTGGTCGACCTCGGCACGATCTATCGCGTGAACGACAACGGCCTGGTGCTGGGCGCGGCGGTCTCGAACCTCGGCGTCGGCGGGCGCTATGACGGTCGCGACCTGAGCGTCACCTTCGACCAGGACCCGAACTCTTCCGGCGACAACGGCACGATCCCGGCGACGTATTTCACCGACCGGTTCAGCGTGCCGATCACGCTGCGCTTCGGCCTCGCGTTGCCGGTCCGGCTCAATGCGGCCAGCAGCCTGCGGTTGGCGGTCGATGCGCTTCACCCGAGCGACAATTCCGAGAGCATGAACCTCGGCGCGGAGTACGCTTACAAGAAGGCGTTCGCGCTCCGGGCGGGTTGGCAGCAGCTGTTCCTCCGGGACTCCGAGGCCGGCCTCACGCTGGGGGCCGGTTTCCAGGGCGAGATGAACAACGCGCTCGGGTTCCACCTCGATTACGCCTACACCGACCAGGGGCGGCTCGATCAAGCGCATCGGTTCTCGGTGGGCATCGACTTCTAGGCATGCACCGACGCGAGGATCATCCATGAATCGAAGCCGACGTCTTCCGAACAGGGTCCGCTGGGCCGCATCGTTCTGGCTCACGGCGCTGCTGCTCCTCCCCGCGGCGAGGCCCGCCGCCGCGCAGACGACCGCTGCGCTGGTGGACACCGTGCAGCACACGGGCGTGATGTATTTCTGGGAGCAGGCGAACCCCGCGAACGGCCTGGTCAAGGACCGCAGCACGGCCGGCTCGCCGGCGAGCATCGCGGCCACGGGCTTCGGCCTCTCGGCGCTGTGCGTCGGCGTGGACCACGGCTGGCTCACGCGCGAGCAGGTGAAGGGCCGCGTCCTGACCACGCTCAACACGTTCTGGACCGGGCCGCAGAGCAGCGCGGCGAGCGGCACGATCGGCTACAAGGGCCTGTACTACCACTTCCTCGACATGAACACGGCGACGCGCACGTGGGACAGCGAGCTCTCGACGATCGACACCGCGCTGCTGTTCGCCGGCATCCTCGACACGAAGATGTACTTCACCGGCGCCGATTCGCAGGAGGTCCTGATCCGCCAGCTCGCGGACTCGATCTACTACCGCGCCGACTGGAACTTCGCGCGCAATTTCAACCAGGGCATCCTGCAGGGCTGGAAGCCGGGAACCGGCTTCGGCGGTTTCGGACAGTGGGTCGGCTACAACGAGGCGATGATCCTCTACATCCTCGCGCTCGGCTCCCCGACGCACCCCGTGCCCACGACGGCGTGGAGCAAGTGGACGAGCAACTACCTGTGGCAGACCTTGTACGGGCAGTCGTTCCTGATCTGCCCGCCCCTGTTCACGCACCAGTATTCGCATTGCTGGATCGACTTCAGCGGGATGCAGGACAATTACATGCGCGCGCAAAGCTCGAACTACGCCGAGAATTCGCGGCGCGCGACCCTGGCGCAGCACTCGTACTGCATCGCGAACCCGGGGGCGTGGACCGGCTACAGCGACAGCCTGTGGGGACTGACGGCGTCCGACGATCCGTTCGGTTACGCCGCCCACGGCGCGCCGCCGTCGCAGAGCGACAACGGCACGATCACGCCGACCGCGGGCCTGAGCTCGATCGTGTTCACGCCCGAGCTCTCGGTCCCCTTGCTGCACAACCTGTGGGACAACTGGCGCGCCACTACGTGGGGGCCGTACGGCTTCAAGGACGCGTTCAATCCTTACTACGGCTGGGTCGACACCGACTACCTCGGCATCGACCAGGGCCCGATCGTGCTCATGATGGAGAACTATCGCAACGGCTCCGTGTGGGCGCGCACGTACCAGAACCTCGACCTGCGCACGGGACTCGCGCGCGCGGGCTTCACGGGCAGCAACACCGGCGTCGAGCCGGGTGCGCTCGCTGGCGTGTCGCTCGCCGGCGTGGCCCCGAACCCGCTGAGCGGGACGGGCACGGTGCGCTATCGCCTCCCGCAGCCGGGGCACGTGCGGCTCGATCTCTATGACCTGCGCGGCCGCCACCTGCAATCGTTGCTCGACGCCGATCGCCCTGCCGGGGAGCAGTCGATCGCGCTCACGGCGGGGGACCTCGCCGCGGGCGTCTACTACGTGCGCCTGACGACCGACCAGGGCTCGGCCTCGACCCGCTTCGTCCGCGTGCGCCAGGCGCCATGACGCCTCCTCCGCCCTCGTCCATCCTCGCCGCCCGGGGCGCGACGCCGACGCTCCGGGCGCCGCGCATTGCCGCCCGTCTCGCGGACGGCGAGTTCGTCACGCTCGTCACGGCCGCAGGCTGTGGCGGCACGACGTTCGAAGACTTCGCGCTCACGCGCTGGTCCGCCGACCCGGTCGAGGACCGGGAGGGCACGCTGATCTACCTGCAGGACGCCGAGAGCGGCGCACTGTGGTCGGTCGGTGTCGAGCCGATCGCGCCACGATCGGGGACGGCGTCCGCACGCTGGACCCCGGGCAGGTTTACGCTCGAGCGCGAGGAACACGGCATCGAGGCCGTGCTCGACATTGCCGTCGTGCCGGGCCGCGCGCTCGAGGTGCGCCGCCTGACGCTCACGAACCGCTCGCCCGGGCCGCGCACGATCGCGGCCACTGCCGCGCTCGAGGTCGTGCTCCACCACGCGGCCGCCGACGCATCGCACCCGGCGTTCTCGCGCCTGTTCGTCCAGACCGCGTGGGACAAGGCGACCGGCGCGCTGCTCGCGAGCCGCCGCCCGCGCGAGGCCGGCGAAGTGTTTCCCGCGATGGGCTTCGCGCTGCTCGAGGATCTCGCGCCCGAATTCGAGTCCGACCGCGCGCGCTTCCTCGGCCGCGCGCCCGACCGCTCGGCCCCGCGCGTGCTGCTCGACGGGGCGCAGCTCTCGGGCAAGGTCGGCAACGTGCTCGACCCCGTGTTCGCGCTGCGCGCCACGCGCACGCTCGCGCCGGGCGCGAGCGCGACGCTCACGTTCGCGCTCGCCGCGGCAGGGGAACGCGGGCACGTGCTCGCCGCGCTCACTTCGGCGCGCCAGGCAGGCGTGGCCGCTTTGGTCGCGGAGGCCGCGGCCGGCGCCGCGAACGCGGGCGACGATTCCTGGCCCGGCTACGCCGGCACGCTGGTGACGGGATCGGGCGAGTCCGCGTTCTCCGCGCTCGCCACGGCCGCGCTCGCGCCCGCACTCTCCGAGAAGACCGCCGACACCGAGCCCGAGGCGCTCGAGTTCTGGAACGGTTACGGCGGCTTCGCGGCCTCAGGGCACGAATACGTCGTGCGTCTCGCCCCCGGCGAGGGCGGCACGCCCGCGCGCCCGCCCCAGCCGTGGGTCAACGTGATCGCGAACGAGCAGTTCGGCTGCATCGTGAGCGAGACTGGCGCGGGCACGACGTGGAGCGTGAACAGCCGCGAGCGCCGCCTCACGCCGTGGGCAAATGACGCGCAGCTCGATCCCCACGGCGAGGCGCTGTGGCTCAAAGACGAGGAGAGCGGTGTCGCGTTCTCGCCGTTCCCGGGGCCGACGCCCGCGCAGGCCGCGTACGAAATGCGCCACGGCTTCGGCGCGAGCACGTGTCACGTGGCTGCCGCAGGGCTCGAGGTCGAGACCGAGGTGTTCGTGCCCATGCACGACACGCTCAAGGTCACGCGCGTGCGCGTGCGCAACCTTTCCGCAAGCCCGCGCAAGCTCTCGCTGCTCGCCTACCAGCGCCTCGTGCTCGGCGTGGCGCCGGGGGAGGCCGGCCGCGCCATCCGCACCTGGCGCGACGCGCGCACGGGCGCGCTGTGCGCGCGGGACGCGGCCGATCCGCTCTACGGCAGCCGCGTCGCGTTCGCTGCGCTGCTGCCCGGCGAAGGCGCGCGCGCGCAGGCCGCGCTCTTCACGTGCGACCGCATGGCCTTCCTCGGCGAGGGTGGTCGCGTGTCGCTGCCGCGCGCGCTCGGCGACGAGGCTGCGTGGAACGGCGCATCCGGCGAGGGCCTCGAGCCCTGTTTCGCGCAGCGCGTGTCGATCGAGCTCGCCCCCGGCACCGAGGCGACGTGGGCGGTCCTGCTCGGTGACGCTGCGGACGAGGACGAGGCGAGGGACCTGGTCGAGCGCGCGCGCGTACCCGGCGCGCTCCTCCTGGCACGCCGCGAGGCGGGCGAGTTCTGGAGCGGTCTCATCGCGCAGGTCGAGATCGAGACGCCCGCACCGGCGATCGACCGCATGATGAACGGCTGGCTCGTCTACCAGACGCTGGTGTGCCGCATGTGGGGCCGCAGCGCGTTCTACCAGTCCGGGGGCGCGTTCGGCTTCAGGGACCAGCTCCAGGACGCGTCCGCGATGCTGGCATATGACCCGCACCGCTTCCGCGCGCAGATCGTGCTCAACGCCGGGCACCAGTTCGAAGAGGGCGACGTGCTGCACTGGTGGCACCCGCCCGACGACCGCGGCCTGCGCACGCGCTTCGCCGACGACCTGCTCTGGTTGCCGTACCTGACCGCAACCTACGTGGCCGCGACCGGCGACGAGATGGTGCTCGATGAGCGCGCCCCGTACCTGACCGCGCAGGCGCTCGCGCCGGGCGAGCAGGAATTGTTTCTCTCCGCCGAGCCGTCGGGCGAGACGGGCACGGTGTACGACCATTGCGTGCGCGCGATCGAGCACTCGCTCGAAGTGGGCGAGGGCGCGCACGGCTTGCCGTTGTTCGGCTGTGGCGACTGGAACGACGGCATGAACCGCGTCGGACAGGAGAGCCGCGGCGAGAGCGTGTGGATGGGCTTCTTCCTGTGCGCCGTGCTCGAGGACTTCGCGCCCCACTGCGAGCGCCGCGGCGACGCCGCGCGCGCCGCGCGCTACTCGGCGTACCGCGCAAAGCTGATGGCCGCGCTCGAGACCGCAGGCTGGGACGGCGCGTGGTACCGCCGCGGCTACTACGACGACGGCGCGCCGCTCGGCTCGAAGGAGAGCGACGAGTGCAAGATCGACGCGCTCGCCCAGTCGTGGGCGGTGATCGCGCGCGTCGCCACCCCGGCGCGCGCGCGCCAGGCGCTCGGCGCGGTCGAGCGCGAGCTGGTCTCGCCCGAAGCCGGCATCGTGCGGCTGCTCGCACCGCCGTTCGTCGACTCGGCGCACGATCCGGGCTACATCCGCGGCTACGTTGCGGGGGTGCGCGAGAACGGCGGCCAGTACACGCACGCCGCACTCTGGTACGTGCGCGCGCTCGCCGAGGGCGGCCGGCGCGACCGCGCGGCGCGCGTGCTCGAGATGCTGAGCCCGATCAGCCACTCGCAATCCTCCGGCCAGGTCGCGACCTACCAGGTCGAGCCCTACGTCATCGCCGCCGACGTCTACGGAGTGGCGCCGCACGTCGGCCGCGGCGGCTGGACGTGGTACACGGGCTCGGCCGGCTGGATGATCCGCGTCACGCTCGAGTCCGTGCTCGGCATCCGGGAGGAAGGCGGCCGCGCGTACGTCGTCCAGCCGAAGATCCCCGACGACTGGCCCGGGTTTCGCGCCCGCCTCAAGCGGCCCGACGGCACGAGCTACGCGTTCACGGTGACGAACCCCGGTGCCAATGCCGAGGTGGTTACCGGGGCCGCGCTCGACGGCGCCCCGCTCGCGCTCGAGGACGGCGTCGCGCGCGTGCCGATCGTGCGCGACGGCCGCGCGCACGAGGTCCAGATCACGCTCGGACCGGGCGGCGCGTGAGGCGCATCCCGCTCCTGGCGATCGCGCTCGCGCTGGCCGGGAGCGCCGTGGCGATCGGCTGCGCCGGATCGCGGGGCGCAACCGCGCACGCGCCCGCGGCGCCGGGCGCGATCCGCACCTGGTCCGACCTCACGCCGGCTGAGGCTGCGTTCCTCGACACGCTCGAGCAGAAGACGTTCCGCTTCTTCTGGGAGCGGACCGACTCCGCGACCGGGCTCTCGCCCGACCGCTGGCCGACGAAGTCGTTCGTCAGCGTGGGCGCGGTCGGGTTCGCGCTCAACGCCTACCCGATCGGGGCCCAGCGCGGCTACGTCCCCCGCGCCGCCGCGGCGATCCGCGCGCGCAACACGCTGCGCTGGTTCGCGGAGTCGAGGCAGGACACGTCGGCCTCGCGCGCGACCGGCTATCGCGGCTTCTATTATCATTTTCTCGTGCCCGGGACCGGCCTGAGGTTCGAGAAGGTCGAGCTCTCGACCCAGGACACCGCGCTCCTGCTCGCGGGCGCACTGTTCTGCCAGAGCTACTTCACGCGCAACACTCCGGTCGAAGCCGAGGTGCGCGCCTATGCCGAGTCGCTCTACGCGCGCGCCGACTGGACGTGGGCGGCCGTGCGCCCGCCGACGATCGCGCTCGGATGGAGTCCCGAATCCGGCCACCTGCCGTACGACTGGCGCGGCTACAACGAGACGGTGATCCTGCACGTGCTCGCCCTCGGATCGACCTCGCACCCGGTCGGCGCCGGGCTCTGGCCCGCGTACACGCAGGCGTACCGGTGGGGCACGTTCCAAGGCGAGGACTACCTCGGTTTCGCGCCTTTGTTCGGGCACCAGTACAGCCACGTGTGGATCGACTTCCGCGGGATCAGGGACAGCGTGATGACCGCGCGCGCGAGCGACTACTTCGAGAACTCGCGCCGCGCCACGCTCGCCCAGCGCGCGTACGCGGTGGCGAACCCGTCCGCGTTCGGCGGCTACGGCGCGGACGTGTGGGGCTTGACCGCGTGCGACGGCCCGCTCGACAGCACGCTCACGCTGAATGGTCGCAAGCGCGAATTTCACACCTACAACGCGCGCGGCGCCGACTTCACGCGCATCGAGGACGACGGCACGCTCGCCCCGACCGCGGCGGGCGGCTCGATCGCGTTCGCGCCCGAGATCGTCGTGCCCGCGCTGATCGCGATGCGGCAGCGCTACGGCCCGCCGTTGTTCGGCGAGTACGGCTTCGTCGATGCGTTCAACCCGACGCTCGACACGGCGATGCGCACGCATCACGGTCATGTCGTGCCGGGCGTGGGCTGGTTCGACACCGACTACCTCGGGATCGACCAGGGCCCGATCCTCGCGATGCTCGAGAACTGGCGGAGCGGCCTGGTGTGGAGCACGATGCGCCAGAACCCGCACGTCGTGCGCGGGCTCCAGCGCGCGGGCTTCCAGGGCGGCTGGCTGGACGACAAGCGGCCGGCGAAGTGATGCGGCGCGCGCTGGTTCTCTTCTTGCTGTTGGGCCTCGCGGGCTGCGCGCAGGACCGCGCCGCCGGCCGCACCACGATCCGCTTCTGGGCGATGGGCAAGGAGGGCGAGGTGGTGCGCGAACTCGCCGACCAGTTCGAGCGCGAGCATCCCAATGTGAAGATCGTGGTGCAGTCGATCCCGTGGTCCGCCGCGCACGAGAAGCTGCTGACGTCCTATGTGGGCCGCTCCTCGCCCGACGTCTCCCAGCTCGGCAACACGTGGATCCCCGAGTTCCAGGCGCTCAATGCGATCGAGCCGCTGTCGGCGCGGGTCGCGGCTTCTCCCGACATCCCGCAGGCGCAGTTCTTCGAGGGCATCTGGGAGACGAACGTCGTGAACGGCGAGACCTACGGCGTGCCGTGGTACGTCGACACGCGCGTCGTGTTCTATCGCAAGGACCTGCTCGCGCGCGCCGGCTACAAGGAGATGCCCGGCGACTGGGCAGGCTGGCGCGCCGCGATGGCCGCGATCGTCAAGATGCAGGGGCCGGGCCACACCGCGATCCTGCTGCCCGTCAACGAGTGGACGGTGCCGGTCGTGCTCGGCCTCCAGGCGGGCTCGCCGCTGGTCGACGAGAAGACCAGCCGCGGCGAATTCAAGGGCCCCGAGTTTCGGCGCGCGCTCGATTTCTACCTCGGCCTGTTCAAGGACGGGCTCGCGCCGGCGATCGCAAACACCGAGATCTCGAACCTCTACCAGGAGTTCGCGCGCGGCTCGTTCGCGATGTACGTCACGGGGCCGTGGAACATCTCCGAGTTCAAGAGCCGCATGCCCGACTCGCTCAAGGACGCGTGGGGGACCGCGCCGATCCCCGGCCCCGACGGCCCGGCGAGCGGCGTGTCGACCGCCGGCGGCGCGAGCCTCGTGCTGTTCAAGGCGTCGAAGCACAAGGCGGAGGCTTGGCAGTTCGTCGAATTCCTGTCGCGTCCGGCGTCGCAGGCGCGATTCTTCCAGCTTGCCGGCGACCTGCCCGCGCGCCGCGACGCGTGGCTCGATTCGGCGTTGACGCAGGACCCGCGCGCCGCCGCATTCCGCACGCAGCTCGACCGCGTGCGCTCGACCCCGCGCGTGCCCGAGTGGGAGTTCATCGCGACCCGCCTCCAGGAGCGGGTCGAGGCGCTCGCGCGCGGCGCGCAGAAGCCCGACTCCGCGATGGCCGGCCTCGACCGCGACGTCGATGTCATCCTCGAGAAGCGCCGCTGGCTGCAGTCGCGGCAGGCCGCGCGATGAGCGCGCCCGTGCGCGGTGGGGGCGGGCAGATCGTGCGCCAGACGCGCGCGGGCTGGCTGTTCCTGACCCCGGCGCTCGGGCTGATCGCGCTGTTCTTCTTCGTGCCCGTGCTGATGGGGCTCGGGCTCAGCTTCACCGACTTCGACATCTACGCGATCGGCGACCCCTCGACCTCGCGCCTGGTCGGCCTCGCGAACTACAAGGCGGTGCTCGTCAACCCGCTGTTCTGGAAGGTCCTCGGCAACACGCTCTACTTCGTGTTCATCGGCGGGCCGATCTCGGTGCTGGTCTCGCTCGGGGCGGCGCTGCTGGTTTACTCGAAGCGCAACCGCTTCCCGGGCTTCTTCCGCACGGTGTACTTCACGCCGGTCGTGACCACGCTGGTCGCGGTCGCGATCGTGTGGCGTTATCTCGACCACCCGAAGTACGGGCTCGTCAACTACGCGCTGACCGCGCTCCACCTGCCTGCGGTCGACTGGCTGGGCGATCCGCACTTCGCGATGCCCGCAATCGTGATCCTCGCGGTGTGGAAGAACTTCGGTTACAACATGCTGATCTTCCTCGCGGGGCTGGCGAACATCCCCGAGGAGCAGTACGAGGCCGCGCAGCTCGACGGCGCGTCATGGCTGCAGCGCTTCCGCCACGTCACGCTGCCCGGCCTGTCGGCGACGCTCATGTTCGTGGCCGTGATCACGATGCTCGGCAACTTCCAGATCTTCTCGGAACCCTACGTCATGACCCAGGGCGGCCCGCTGCGCAGCACGACGACCGTGGTGCTCTGGATGTACGAGGAGGGCTTCCGCTGGTGGCGCATGGGGCTCGCGGCCGCGATCGCGTTCGTGCTGTTTCTGATCATGGGCCTGGGCACCTGGATCCAGATGAAGATCGCGCCCACGGAGAACGCATGAGCGCGCGCCGCCCGGCGATCGCCCTCCACCTCGCGCTCGCCGCGGGCGCGGCGCTCACGCTCGTGCCGCTGGCGTGGATGGTCTCGGCGTCGTTCATGCCCTCGGGCGAGGCGACGCTGTTCCCGCCGCGCTTCCTCCCGAGCGTGCCGACGCTCGAGCACTACGTCACGCTGTTCACGCGCCTCAACGTGTCGCGCGCGCTCTTGAACAGCGCGATCGTCTCGGTGGGCGCGACGCTCGGCTCGGTCGTGATCAACGGCATGGCCGGCTACTCGTTCGCGAAGCTGCGCTTCGCCGGCCGCGACAAGATGTTCCGCACGCTGCTCGCCGCGCTCGTGATCCCGGCGCAGGTCGGCATGCTGCCGCTGTTCCTGCTGCTCAAGAGCATGGGCCTCGTCAACTCGCTCGTCGGGGTGATGATCCCGGGGCTGGCAAACGTGTTCGGCATCTTCCTCGTACGCCAGTACGCGCTCTCGATCCCCGACGACCTGCTCGACGCCGCGCGTCTCGACGGCGCGGGCGAGTGGAAGATCTTCCGCACGATCGTCGTGCCCGTGCTGTCGCCCATCCTGGTCACGCTCGCCGCGTTTACTTTCTTATCGATGTGGAACGACTTCCTGTGGCCGCTGATCATCCTCTCGGACGACGCGAAGTACACGCTGCCGGTCGCGCTCGCGGGCCTGAGCGGCGAGCACGTGCAGGACACCGAGCTCATGATGGCCGGGGCGGTCGTGACCGTGCTGCCGGCGCTGCTCGTCTTCCTCGCGCTCCAGCGGGCGTACGTGCGCGGCATCCTGGCGGGGGGCGTGAAGGGGTGAGGATCGGGATCGCCTTGCTGGGGGTCGGCGTTGCGCTCGCCTGCGCCGGCCCGTCGCATGCCCGCGCGGTGACGCCCGCAGCTTCGTCGACGCCGTTCGACACGTTCGACGATGTCTCCCGGTGGAGCTCGCACCCCTCCGACGGCGTCGACCTCAAGATCGGGTCCGACCCCGGGCTGCACGGCCCGGCAATCCGCTTCGACGTGCACTTCCTGCGCGGGGCAGGCTACGCGGTCGCGCGGCGGGACTTCGCCCAGCCCTTGAACCTGCCCTCGAACTATCGCTTTCGCTTCGCGATCAAGGGCGACATCCCGACCGAAAATCTCGAGTTCAAGCTGATCGATTCCACCGGCGCGAACGTGTGGTGGATGAACCGCCGCGACTTCGTTTTCCCGCGCGAGTGGCAGACGGTCTCGACCCGCAAGCGCCAGATCGAGTTCGCGTGGGGCCCTTTGGGTGGCGGCGAGATCACGCGCGTCGCGGCGATCGAGATCGCGATCACGGCCGGCTCGGGCGGGCAGGGGACGGTGTGGCTCGACGACTTCACGCTCGAGCCGCTACCGCCGGCCGATGCGCCAGTCCCGGCCCCGATCGCCCGCGCTTCCAGCATCGGGAAAGCCGCGCCCGCCCTGCTCGCGCTCGATGCCGACTCGCTCACTGCCTGGCGCAGCAAGCCCGGGGACCGCCGCCCGACGCTGACGGTCGACTATGGCACCCCGCGCGAGCTGTCGGGGGTGACGCTCGACTGGCTCCCCGGCGCCGCACTCGCCGACTACGCGATCGAGTTCTCCGACGACGGCGTGACCTGGCGCACCGGGCGCGAGGTCCACGGCGGCAACGGCGGCCGCGATCTCTTGTACCTGCCCGAGAGCGAAACGCGTTTCGCGCGACTGCGCGCGCTCGCAGATGCGCCGCCCGCAGGCATCGCGCTCGGCTCGTTCACGCTCCGGGACCCCGCGTGGGCGCCGACCGTGAACGACTTCTTCCGCCACGTCGCCGACGCCGCGCCGCCCGGCCTCTACCCGCGCGCCTACGCCGGCCAACAATCGTACTGGACGGTGGTCGGCGCGGACTCGAGCCCGGTCGAGGCGCTGTTCGACGAGGACGCGCGGCTCGAGCCGTGGAAGGGCGGGCCCTCGATCGAGCCCTGGCTCATGCTGGGCGGGCCGCTCGTCGGCTGGAGCGACGTCTCGCGCGCGTTCGGCCTCGAGGATGGCGAGCTGCCGATGCCGCGCGTGACGTGGAGCAAGGACGACGTCATGGTCGAGATCAGCACGTTCGCGCTCGAACCCCAGCCGATCGTGCCGCTGCTGGTCGTGCGCTACCGGGTGCTCAACCAGAGCGGCGCGCCCGCGAAAGGGGCGCTCGCGCTCGCGATGCGACCATTCCAGGTCAACCCGCCGACGCAGTTCCTGAACTCGCCGGGCGGCGTCGCGCCGCTCGCGACGATCACGCGGCGCGGCGACCTCGTCACGCTCGGCGATCACCCGGCGTTCACGTGGTCCCGGCCGCCGGACTCGTTTGGCGCCGCGACGTTCGACCAGGGCGACGCCGTCGTGGACTTCCTCCGCAATGGCGTCACCCCGCGTGCGGACTCGGTCACGGATGTCTCCGGGCACGCCTCCGCCGCGGCGCTCTGGAACTTCAATCTGCTCCCCGGGGAAAACCTCACCGTCGAATTGACGATCCCGATGGCCCCGCCCGACCCGCGCCTTGCGCCGGTTCGCCCGGTGACGTTCGATGCGAATCGCCAGCTCACGGCGTTCAAGTGGCGCGGCCGGCAGGGCAACGTCGGCATCGAGCTCCCGCTGTCGGCGGGGGAGGTCGTGCGCACGCTGCGCGCGCAACTCGCCTGGGCGCGCGTCAACCGCGACGGGCCCGCGCTCCAGCCGGGCTCGCGCTCGTACGAGCGGTCGTGGATCCGCGACGGCGCGCTCTCCTCGGCCGCCTTCCTGCGCATGGGCCAGCCCGACGTGGCGCGGGCGTTCGCGCGCTGGTTTGCGCCGTTCGTGCCCGAAGACGGCGCGGTGCCGTGCTGCGTGGACCAGCGGGGCCCCGACCCG
>JBKJJJ010000138.1:0-2787 GCA_046598045.1 Candidatus Eiseniibacteriota bacterium | reverse complement strand
GCTGGTCCCATGGCGGAATCGTCTGCACGGGGGAATCGTACAAGCAGGTCGTGAAGCTGACCTTCGCCCGCGGCGCCTCCCTCAAGGACCCGAAGAAGCTCTTCAACTCCAGCTTGGAAGGGAACACGCGGCGCGCGATCGACCTCCGCGAAGGCGAGAAGATCAGCGTCACCGCGTTCAAGGCACTCATCCGCGCCGCGATCGCCGCGAACTCTGCGGCGATCGCGCAACGGGCGGCGAAGAAGAAGTAGACGCTGGGCTCAGTGGTTGCCCTCGAAGTTCCACTCCCAGCCAAACACGACCTGCCAGGAGCCGTCCGTCTTGCCGATCACGCCCTGCTCGAGCTTGAGGTATTCGCCGAGCAGCTCGGCCACGCCGAGCGTGCCTTCGGCGACCTTTTCCGAGGTCCCGATCGCGTGCTCCCGGTTGCCGAGCCCGCCGAAGGATCCACTCCCGCCCCGCAGGCCGCCGCCGCTGGAGTACACGACCTCGCTTTCGAGATCGAGGGACTCGTTGAGGTGCCAGGTCGAGGCGAGCGCGAGCTCGGTCGCGTTCTGCAGGTTGAGCCCGGGCGGGTCGCCGACGAACGTGTAGATGGCGTTGAAGTCGAGGTCGTAACGCACGAACTCCTTGCTTGCGATCAGCCCGAGCGCGTAGTCGCGCTCGCCGGTGCCGAGTTCCGGGCGCACGGACGTGGGCCACTTGATGATCGACTCGGCGCTGAACGAGGGCCGCGAGCGACGCTCCTTCACGAACTCGTAGTCGAGCGTGGTCTCGAGATCCCCCCAGCCGGCCGCATTCGTCCCCGGCTTGCCGGGCTTCGCGCGCACCACGGCATAATTCGGCTCGATGCTCAGCTCGAGATTGCGCAGGAGCCCGAGCTCGATCAGGATCGGGTAGTCGTAATCCGATTCCTCCCCGTCGGTCTCGTACTCGAACCCGCTCCCCACCGTCAACAGGAACTGCCGCGCCGTCTGCCCCGATGCGCGGGTCTTCAGGATCTTCGCGCCCGCCGGCGGCGCCGCGGCGACGAGCAGCGCCAGGACAACCGCCAACGGGACCGCGAGGCCAAGCCGGGGGGCGGGCATTACGGGTGGGTCCGCTTGACCAGCGCCGCGATGTCGCCGGTGGGGCTCTCCTCGCGCACCATCCCGATACCGGGCGCGTACCACTTCTTCTCCGCGCCGGCTTCGAGCAGCGACCACTCCTTGGTGCGGACACAATGCGCAAACGCGCCGAACGGGGTCTTTACCGACGCGTCCGTCTCGATCACCTGGGCCATGTCCTCGGCGGCGCCGGGGCCGTACTCCTGGCGGTAGGGCGCTCCGGGGGCCGGATGGCCCGGCATGACGATCCCCGGCTGGCCGCGATCGATCCCGGCCTCCCATGAACCCTCGGTGGTCACGTGCTTTCCCGGACCGTACTCGCGCGTGTCCTCGCCGAAGTACCACACGGTGCCATCCTTGTCCTGGGCGAACCACTCCTTGGTCTCCTCCTTGAGCTTGCCCTTCTCGCGCACGACGTCATGCACGACCACGCACGTGACGCCCATCACGACGCGCGTCTCGGGCAGGACGGTGATGATGTTCTCGAATGAGTGCTTGCCCGACTTCTCGATCAGGGTCGTCGTCGTCCCGGGCACGAGCGGGAAGTAGGGATTGTCGATCTTGGTCGTGAACGCTGCGGGATCGATCTTCGGCTTGTAGTCTTCGGCGCGGACGGGCGTCGCCAGCAGCAGGAGCGCCGCGGCGAGGAGGGAGGCGGAGCGAAGGTTCATGTCGGTTCTCCGGAAAAGGCGTCTAGGGACCGCGCGGGGGCAACGAAGGTGCCGGCGCGCAGGGGGAGGGGAGGTCCCTCGCTCCTGCCAAGACATACACCCGGAAGTTAACCGGAAGATGATCGGGGGATGATCATTTGGTCAGGTGGGCCGTCCCAGGCCGGCCACTCGATCGTGAACTCGCTGCCCGCCCCGGGAGCGCTGCGCACCGAGATCTCGCCGTCGTACGCGCGGACGAGCGCGCGCGCGAGCGTGAGGCCGAGCCCGTGCCCCGCCGTCGAGCGGCTGGCGTCCCCCCGGAAGAAGCGATCGAACACGCGGGTCAGGGCCTCGGGCTCGATGCCGACGCCGGTGTCGGCGATCGAGAGCCAGACGCGGCCCGGTGTCGAGCGCGCCGAGACCCGGATCGACCCGCCGGCCGGCGTGTACTTGATCGCGTTGTCGAGCAGGTTCGAGAGCACGCGGCGCGCGCGCCCGACGTCCCCGCGGACGAGCCTCTCCGACTCGTCGATCGAATGCGACAACTCGATCCCGCGGTCCTCCGCGGCCGGGCGGTAGAGCTCGACCGCGTCGCGCGCGATCCGCGCAAGGTCGACCGCGGCAGGCGCGAGCGCGGCGATGCGGGCATCGTTCGCCGCGAGCTCGAGCACGGTGTCGATCATCGTCGCGAGGCGGTCGCACTCGTCGACCAGGTTCGCCGCAGTCGCCCCGTCGATCGTGCCCGCCGTGGCCGCGCTCTCGACCTGTCCGCGGATGCGCGCGATCGGGCCCTTGAGATCGTGCGCCACGTAGCTCGTGACATCCTTGAGCTCGCGCACCGAGCCGTGGATGCGGTCGAGCATCCCGTTGAACGCGCGCGCGAGCGCCTCGATCTCGAGCCCGTCGTTCCCGATCGGGACGCGCCGCGTGAGGTCGCTGCGACCGATCTGGACCGCGGTCGCCGTCACCCGGTCCACCCCGGCGAGCGCGCGCCGCGCCATGAACCAGCCCAGCATGAGGCCGGGCAGGAG
>JBKJJJ010000112.1:0-9119 GCA_046598045.1 Candidatus Eiseniibacteriota bacterium | reverse complement strand
CCTTCGGCCGCTCCCGCGCCGAAGGCGCGATCGACGCGAGCAACATGCTCAAGCCGGCGCTCGCGCGCGGCGAGCTGCAGTGCGTCGGTGCGTCGACGCTCAACGAGTATCGCAAGTACATCGAGAAGGACGGCGCGCTCGAGCGCCGCTTCCAGCCGATCACGGTGGATCCGCCGTCGATCGACGACGCGATCACCATCCTCAAGGGCCTGCGCGACAAGTACGAGGCGCACCACGGCGTCCACATCACGGACGATGCGGTGGTGCAGGCCGTGAAGCTGGCGGACCGCTACATGAACGACCGCTTCCTGCCCGACAAGGCGATCGACGTGATCGACGAGGCCTCGGCCCGCGCGCGCCTGTCGGTTTCGACGGTCCCCGCCGAGATCCGCGAGCTCGAGCAGAAGCTCGACGAGCTGGTCAAGGAGAAGGAAGCCGCGATCCGCGCCCAGGAGTACGAGAAGGCCGCGAAGATGCGCGACAAGGAGAAGGAAGCAAGAGCACGGCTCAAGGACTTGAAGCGCAGCTGGATGGAGGCCAAGCGCGACAAGGACGTCGAGGTGGACGCCGAGGACATCGCGGCCGTGGTCTCGGTCATGACCGGCATCCCGGTGGTCAAGCTGGAGGAGGAGGAGTCGGCGAAGCTCCTGATGATGGAGGACGCGCTCGCCAAGAAGGTGGTCGGGCAGGAGGAGGCGGTCTCGGCGGTCGCGCGCGCGGTGCGGCGCAACCGGGTGGGACTGCGCGATCCCAAGCGCCCGATCGGCTCGTTCATCTTCCTGGGGCCCACGGGCGTCGGCAAGACCGAGCTGGCACGCGCGCTCGCCGCGTTCCTGTTCAACGACGAGGACGCACTGATCCGCATCGACATGTCCGAATACATGGAGAAGTTCTCGGTGTCGCGCCTCGTGGGCGCGCCTCCGGGCTACGTCGGCTACGACGAGGGCGGTCAGCTCACCGAGAAGGTGCGCCGCAAGCCCTACAGCGTCGTGCTGCTCGACGAGATCGAGAAGGCGCACCCGGACGTGTTCAACGTGCTTCTGCAGGTGCTCGACGACGGCCTCCTGACCGACTCGACGCGCCGCAAGGTCAACTTCAAGAACACCGTGATCATCATGACTTCGAACCTCGGCGCGCGGCAGATCATCGGCAGCAAGCAGCTCGGATTCTCGCGCGCGGACGAGGCGAACCAGCAGTTCGCGCAGATCAAGGCCACGGTGACCGAGGAGCTGAAGCGCGCGTTCAACCCCGAGTTCCTGAACCGCGTGGACGACGTGATCGTGTTCCACCCGCTGTCGCGCGAGCACATGGACAAGATCGTCATGATCCTGCTCGAGGGGCTCTCGGCGCGGCTCAAGGTGCAGGACCTGACGCTCGACGTCACCCCCGAGGCGGTGGAATTCCTGGTGCAGAAGGGATTCGACCAGGCGCTCGGCGCGCGGCCGCTCAAGCGCGCCCTGCAGCGCTATCTCGAGGATCCGCTCTCGGAGGCGATCCTGCGCGGGACGCTCAAGGGCGGAAACGTGGTCCGGGTCGTGCGCGCAGGCGACGGACTGAGCTTCCAGCCGGCCGACGCGACCGAGGCCGTGACCACGGGGGGCACCGCGTGACGGGAATCGTCCCGCGCCCCTCCGTCGTGACGCTCATCCACCCCGCCCTTCTCCTGTCGGCGCTGCTGCTGGCCGCGCCGGCGGGGGGGCCGCGCCCGGCCTCCGCCCAGACCGCGGCTGAGGTCGCTCCCACACCCGCCCCGATTCCCATCGTCGCCGGAGTCGAGATCCGCGGCCGCGCCGCGGTCGACTCGATCCGCATCGTGCGCACGTTCGACGTTCCCATCGGCGCCGCCTACGACCCCCGCGCAGTCCAGGCCGGGCTCAAGAAACTGTGGGCGACCGGGCTGTTCAACGACCTCGCGGTCTACGGGCGGACGAACGAGGCCGGCGTGCACCTGCGAGTCGACGTCGCCGAGCGCCCGCACGTGGCGGCCGTCGAATACACCGGGCTCGACAAGCTCAAGGCCGTGGAGCTCTCGAAGCACCTCGGCTTCCAGGCGGGCGACGCGTGGCGTGACGCCCTGCTGGCAACGGCGCGCGATTCCATCCTGTTCGAGTACCGCAAGGAGGGCTACCGCGACGCCACGGTCCGCGCCGAAGCCGACAGCGGCGTGGGCGGCATGCGCGTCCACTTCGCCGTGGCCGAGGGCAGGAAGGCGCGCGTCACCGCCACCGAGGTCGTGGGCACGCACGCGTTCAAGGCCGACGACGTGCGCGGAAAGCTGGCTTCGAAGAAGAAGGGATTCCCGTTCAAGAGCGGCACGGTCAAGGAGGACAAGCTGACGCAGGACATCGAGAACCTGCGCTCGTACTACCGCGAGCGCGGCTATCGCGACGTGCAGGTCGAGCGCCTGCCGTTTCGTCCCGACCCGAAGGGCAAGGGTCTCGTGCTCGCGTACAAGATCGACGAAGGTCCGTTCTACCGCATGAGCGACGTGCGCTGGCAGGGCAACGAGGTGGTGACGGCGGGGGCCCTCAAGTCGCTGCCCCAGCCCGCGCCGGGCGGCCCCTACAACGCGACCAAGATCTCGTCGGCGGTCGCGGGCGCGTACGCGCTGTACGCGGAGGAGGGCTACCTCTACGTGTCGGTCGAGCCCACCGAAATCGTGCGCGACTCGAACACGGTCGACCTCGCGTTCCAGGTGAGCGAGGGGCCGCCCTCGCACGTGCGCCAGATCAAGATCACGGGCAACTCCTATACCAAGGAGAACGTCGTCCGCCGCGAGCTCGAGCTGCACGAGGGCGACCTGTTCCGGCGGTCGCGCCTGGTCAACAGCCAGCAGAACGTGTTTCGCCTCGGCTACTTCGGCGACGTGGGCGTGGACTTCCAGCCGGCCGACTCGGCCGACGTGGACGTCGTGCTCAAGATCAAGGAGAAGCAGACCGGCACGGCGCAGGCGGGGGCGGGCTACTCGTCCGACGGCGGCCTCACCGGGTTCCTCAACCTCGGGCACAACAACCTGTTCGGCAACGGCCAGGCGGTGAACATCCAGCTCGAGCGCGGTGGACGCCGGCGCAACGTACAGCTCTCGTTCAGCGATCCGTGGTACCACGACACGCCGCTCTCGCTCGGCGGGAGCGCGTTCTCCTCACAGAGCCAGGTGGGCACGAACGACATCACCGAGTACTCCGAGAAGCGGCGCGGCTTCTCGTTCTCGGTCGGCCGCCCGATCCCGAAGCTGCGCTACACGCGCGGCAGCGCCCAGTACCGCCTCGAGGGCGTCGCGATCGACGTCCCCTCGATCAATTTATCGCCGCAGTTGCTCGCGCTCGAGACCCGCGGCGAACAGATCACCTCGTCGATCGAACTCGGGCTCACGCGCAACACCTCGAACAACCCGTTCTACCCGACGAAGGGCCAGCGCGGCAGCATCTCGAGCCAGTTCGCCGGCGGGCCGCTGCAGGGCGATTTCAGCTACAACCAGACGCGCCTCGACACGCGCTGGTACGCGCCGTCGTTCCTCCGGCACGCTGCGCACATGTTCCGCGTGCGTATCGGCGGGGTGGGGGCGTACACGAGCGCGGACTCGGTCCCGGTGTACGAGCGCTTCCGCCTCGGCGGCGTCACCGCCGATGGACTGCGCGGCTACGACGACTACAGCGTCGTGCCGAAGGGCAACGACACGTACCCGCGCTACGCGGACGGCAAATCGGTCACCAGCGCCTCGTTCGCGAAGGATCGCACCCCGTATCCGGGCGGACGCTTCTTCACGGTGTTCACCGTCGAGGAGCAGTTCCTGATCGTGAACCCGGTGCACGGGATCCTGTTCGCGGAGGCCGGCAACGTGTGGAACCGCTTCTCCGACATCGCGCCGTTCGACCTGCGCAAGTCGGCGGGTCTCGGATTTCGCGTGGAGATCCCGGTCCTGGGCAACGTGGGCTTCGACTACGCTTACGGTTTCGACAAGGACCACCCGGGTTGGAAGGGACACTTCCTGCTCGGTGCGGCCCTCTTCTAGAAAGGATCGGCGATGAACCGGCTGACTGGGCTTCGCCCCGTGCTGCTCCTGCTGAGCGTGCTCGCGCTGGTCGGCCTGTCCGCGCCCGCCTCCGCGCAGACGATCCGGATCGGCTTCGTGGACTCGCAGCGGATCTTCAACGAGTACAAGGCGGCGCAAGAGGCGCAGGAGCGCTTCGCGCGCGAGATCCAGTCCTGGCGCACCGAGGCCGACGATCGCCGCAAGCAGGTGGACATCCTGCGCAACGAGCTCAAGGACCAGGATCCGCTCCTTTCCGAAGCGAAACGCCTCGAGAAGGAGACGGCGCTCCAGAAGGCGGTCTCGGACTACGACCGCTTCGTGCAGGACTTCTGGGGACCAAACGGCAAAGTGCAGCGCTTGAACGACGAGATGACCCGCGAGGTGATCTCCAAAGTCCGTGATGCCGTGGAACTTCTGGCCAATCGCCAGAGCTATGATTTGGTCTTGGACGCGGCCGATGGGAATGTCATATTCGGCGTCAAGAGCCTCGATTTGACGCAGCAGGTCCTCGACGACCTGAACAAGTCCACTGTGGGCGACACGCCGCGCTGACCCGCGCCTCCCGCCGCCTCGACGGAGTGTCATGACGACCCACTCGCTCGCCGACCTCGCCGCCCTGCTCGACGCCCGCCTGATCGGCGACGGCGACGTGCAGATCACCGGCGTGGCCGGAATCCGCGAGGCCCGGCCCGGGGACGTGACCTTCCTCGTCAACCCGCGCTACGAGTCGTACCTCGTGGACACCCGCGCCTCGGCGGTGCTGGTCGCGGAACCGAGGATGGGCTGCGCGATCCCGCAACTGCTCTCGTCCGATCCCTACATTGCATTCCTGCGCTGCGTGAAGATCTTCCGCCAGGAGCGCCCGCGCCCGCCGGTCGGGGTTCACCCGACCGCGGTGGTGGGCGAGGGTGTGACCCTGGGCGAGGGCGTCTCGATCGGGCCCTATGCGGTGATCGAGGAGGGCGCGGTGCTCGGGGACGGCGCGGTCGTGATGGCGCACTCGTACGTCGGCCACCGTGCGCGCCTCGGCAAGGACGCGTTCCTGTTCCCGCAGGTCGTCGTGCGCGAGGAGTGTGTGCTCGGCGATCGGGTGGTGATCCATTCGGGCACGATCATTGGGGCCGACGGCTTCGGCTACGCGAAGGACGGCGGCATCTACCACAAGGTGCCCCAGGTCGGGAACGTGGCGCTCGACGACGACGTCGAGATCGGCGCGAACACGTGCGTCGATCGCGCGACCACCGGTACGACGCGCATCGGGAAGGGCTCGAAGATCGACAACCTGGTGCAGATCGGGCACAACGTGCAGACCGGGGAGAACGTGATCGTGGCGGCGATGAGCGGCATCGCGGGATCCACCCGCGTGGGCTCGAACGTCACGATCGGGGCCCAGGCGGGAGTCAACGGCCACATCGAGATCGGCGAGGGGGCGACCGTCGCGACGCGCGGCGGCGTCACGAAGTCGGTCGCGCCGGGAATCGTTGTTTCCGGCGTGTTCCCCGCGCGTCCGCACGGTGTCGAGCGCCGCATCCAGGCCTCGATCGCGAAACTGCCGCAACTGGTCGCCAAGCTCAACGGGCTCGAGCAGCGCCTTGCCGCGCTCGAGGCGACCCGCGACTCCGAAAGCATCGGCGCCAAGCAGCGCTAGCGCGCCTCCCCCGGACCCTGGAGAGTCTCATGCGCCTTCAGCGCACGATTGCGCAAACGGTCTCGTTGCAGGGCGTCGGCATCCACACCGGGCAGGCGGGGAAGGTCACGTTCCTGCCCGCGCCCGAACACCATGGCATCGTGTTCGTGCGCGCCGACCTGCCCGGCCGCCCCAAGGTGCACGTGCGGCCCGAGAACGCGAGCTACGATCCGAACGCGGGCCGGCGCACGATCCTCACCGAGAGCGGCGTCCAGATCCACACCATGGAACACGTGCTCGCGACCGTGACCGGGCTCGGGATCGACAACCTCGTGATCGAGACCACGGCGATGGAGATCATCGAGCCCGAGGACGGATCCGCGCTCGCGTTCGCCCAGCTCCTGCGCGAGGCCGGGATCGTGGACCAGCAGGTGGGCCGCCGGCACCTCAAGATCTGGAAGCCGGTGACCTTCCGCCGGGGCCCGGTCGAGATCACCGCGGTGCCCGCCGACCGCTTCCGCATCACCTTCACCATCGACTACGACCATCCCGCCGTGGGCGCCCAGACGATCACGTTCGACGTCGAGGAGGAGGCGTTCGTGCGCGAGATCGCGCCCGCGCGCACGTTCGTGCTGCAGCGCGATGTCGAGGCGCTCAAGGCCCAGGGACTGATCCAGGGCGGGACGCTGGCGAACGCGGTCGTGATCGGCGAACAGGGCGTGCTCAATCCCGAGGGGCTGCGCTTCCCCAACGAATTCGTTCGCCACAAGGTGCTCGACCTGCTCGGCGACCTGACGCTGCTCGGCGCCCCGCTCCAGGGACACGTCATCGCGTTCCGCTCGGGGCATTCGACGCACGTCGAGTTCGTCAAGCAGCTGGCCCGCGAGATCCCGCGCGCCGGCCGTCGCGAGGGCCGGCCGCCCGGCGAGTGGGACATCACCGCCGTGATGGAGATCATGCCGCACCGCTATCCGTTCCTGCTGGTCGACCGCATCCTCGAACTCGAGGAGGGCAAGCGCGTGGTCGGGCAAAAGAACGTGACCATCAACGAGTCGTTCTTCGCCGGCCACTTCCCCGGACATCCCGTGATGCCGGGCGTGCTGATCATCGAGGCGATGGCCCAGTGCGGCGGCGTGCTCATGCTCAACATGATCGACGACGCCGTCGGCAAGCTCGTGTACTTCATCGGCATCGACAATGCGAAGTTCCGCCGCCCGGTCCTGCCCGGCGACGTGCTGCGCTTCGAGCTCACCGTCGAGAAGATGAAGGGCCGCATCTGCCGCATGCGCGGCGAGGCGTTCGTGGACGGGCAACTGGCCGCGGAGGCGGTGCTCACCTCGAGCATCGTGGACCGCTAGTGGCCCAGGTCCATGCGCTCGCGCTGGTGGACCCGCGCGCCCGCGTGGCCGACGACGTCGTGGTCGGCCCGTTCTGCTGGGTCGGCCCGGACGTCACGCTCGACTCCGGGGTGACGCTCGATTCGCATGTGCGCGTCGAGGGCCACACCACGCTCGGCAAGGGGGTGCGGGTGCACGCCGGCGCGGTGCTGGGCGGGCCGCCGCAGGACCTCAAGTTCAAGGGCGTGGTCAGCTACCTGACGGTGGGCGAGCGCACCGTGATCCGCGAGTGCGTGACCGCGAACACCGCGACCGACGAAGGGGAAACCACGAAGATCGGCACCGACTGCCTGATCATGGCGTACGCCCACGTCGCGCATAACACGATCATCGGCGACCGCGTGATCCTCGCGAACGCCGTCCAGCTCGCAGGCTACGTCTCGATCGAAGACCACGCGATCGTCGGCGGCCTCGTGCCCGTGCACCAGTTCGTCCGGGTGGGCGCGCACTCGATGATCGGAGGCGGCTGCCGCGTCAACCAGGATGTCCTGCCCTACACGCGCGCGGCGGGCAACCCGCTCAAGCCGATCGGGCTCAACAGCGTCGGCCTGCAGCGCCGCGGCTTCACCCCGGCGACGATCGCATCGCTCAAGCAGGCGTATCGCCTGTTGCTGCGCTCGGAACTGAAACTCGAGGACGCCTGCGCGCGCATCCTCGAGGTCACGCCCGACGTGCCCGAGGTGTCGTACTTCGTGCGCTTTGCGCTCGCGAGCCAGCGCGGCCTCACCCGCTGACCATGCCCCGTCCGCCTCGCATCGGCCTGGTCGGCGTCGGAACGCTCGGCGCCCGCCATGCGCAGACCCTCGCCACGCTCGCGCTGGGCGCGGACGCACCGCTGGTCTTCGCGGGGGTCCACGACCTGCGGCCCGCCCGGGCGCAGGCGGCGGCCGAGGCGCACGGGGTGCCGGCCTTCTCGACGCGCGATGGACTGTTCTCGGCGTGCGACGGCGTGGTCGTCGCGACGCCGACGATCGGGCACCACGACCTCGCGCTTGCCGCGCTTGCCGCCGGCCTCGAGGTGCTCATCGAGAAGCCCATCGCCGAGTCGGCCGAGTCCGGACGCGCGATCCTGGACGCGGCGAGGGCCGCCGGACGCCGCGTGTGGGTGGGGCACTCGGAGCGTTTCAACCCGGCAGTGCGTGCCGCCGCCGGCGTGGCGCGCCGCCCGCGCTTCATCGAGGCGAGGCGCCTCGCCGGGTTCAGCCCGCGCGCGACCGACGTCGACGTGGTGTTCGACCTCATGATCCACGACATCGACCTCGCGCTCGCGCTCACCGGCGAGCGCCCGGTGCGCACGGAGGCGATCGGGGTCGCGGTGCTCACCGAGTCCGAGGACCTCGCGAACGCGCGCCTCGAATTTCCGTCCGGCACCGTGGCCTCGCTGACCGCGAGCCGGGTCTCGCCCGAGCGTTTGCGCAAGCTGCGCGTGTTCGGCGATCACGCCTACCTGTCCCTCGACCTCCTGACCGGCCGGGCGGAGGCCGCGTTCACGGACCCGGCCCGCCTCGCCGATGCCGCGCGCGTCTACGCGCTCCATGCCGCGCACGCCGCGGGCGCCGTCGCCGATGCGCCCGCGGCGATGCCGGACTGGACCAACCTGCTGGAGCGCCGCGTGCTCGAGGTCAGGGACCCGGGGGCGCAGCCGCTGGCGCTCGAACTCGTCGCGTTCGCGCAGGCGCTCGCGGGCGCTTTGCCTGCGTCCGAACCGGGGCCGGGGCGTTTTGCGCTCGCCACCGGAGAGGATGGCCTCGCGGCGCTCGAGGTCGCCGAGGACGTGCGCCGCGCGATGCGCGAGCGCGCCGCGCGCTGGCCCTCGTAGGCAGCGCGTCCATGGCCGACTCCGCCGCCGTCGCGCGTATCCTGATGGTCGCCGGCGAACCCTCGGGCGACCGCCACGGCGCCGCGCTCGCCGCCGCACTCCAGCGCCATCCCGGTCTCCAGGGCGTCGCGCTCGAGGGCGTTGCCGGCCCGCTCATGCGCGCGGCCGGGGTGCGCGCGCTCGTGGCGATGGAGGACCTCGCGGTGGACGGGATCGTCGAGGTGCTCGCGCACCTGCCCTCGT
>JBKJJJ010000035.1:0-13994 GCA_046598045.1 Candidatus Eiseniibacteriota bacterium | reverse complement strand
GAAGGACGCCAAGATCTTCTTCATGGATCTCTCGGGCGTGACGATCGCGAACTCGGTGATTCCGTTCGACGACCTGAACGACCTGTTCCTGCCGCCCTACACGGGCAACGCGGGCGGTGCGGCGCGCGTGTCCTCGAACTCGTGGGGCTCGGCGGTCAACGGCGCGTATGACTTGAACGCGATGCAGATCGACCAGTTCGTGTGGGACCACCCGGACATGTACATCGCGTTCTCGAATGGCAACTCGGGCACGGCCGGCACCGTCGGCAGCCCGGCCAGCGCGAAGAACCTCGCGGGCATGGGCGGCGTGCGCAATGGCCCGAACCAGGCCTCGATCTACACCTCGACCAGCCGCGGCCCGACGGCCGATGGGCGCCGCAAGCCCCTGTTCGCCGCCCCGGGCCAGAGCGTCAATTCCGCGCAGGCGGGCCCGGCCACCTATGCATTGCTGTCGGGAACGTCGATGGCCAGCCCGACCGGCACCGGCGCGATCGTCCTGATGCGCCAGTACCTGAGCGATGGCTGGTATCCGACCGGCGGGCCGGTGGTGGCGAACGCGTTCTCGCCCTCGGCCGCGCTGCTCAAGGCGATGGCGATCAACGCCGCCGACAACGGCGTCACCGGCTTCTCCGCTCCCGACAACAACATCGGCTACGGCCGTCTCAAGATCGACAACGTGCTCTATTTCCCCGGCGACGCGCGCAAGCTGCTGCTGGTCGACAACACCCAGGGCCTGGGCCAGGGCCAGTACATCGAGTACCAGGTCAACGTCACCGACACCTCGCTGCCGCTCGAGGTCAGCCTGTGCTGGAGCGACTACCCGGGCAACCCGTCGGCGTCGGTCCAGCTCGTCAACAACCTCGACTTGACGGTCACCAATGGCGTCTCGACCTACAAGGGCAACGTGTTCTCCCTCGGCGTCTCGGTCACGGGCGGCCTGACCGACAACCTGAACGTCGAGGAGAACGTGCGGATCGTCGTCCCGACCGCGGGCCTGTACACAATCCGGGTCGCGGCGCCGGCGGTGCCGATCGGCCCGCAGCCTTTCGGCCTGTGCGTCACCGGCGGCGTGGGCCAGAACGCCGGCGTGCTCGCGCTCGACCGCGCGGTGTACGGATCCTCGAGCACGATGGCTCTGCAGGTCACCGACACCAACGCCGGCAGCTCGGTCAACGTGACCGTGGCGTCGACCACCGAGCCCGGCGGCGAGACGGTCACGCTCACCGGCGCGAACGGTGTGCTCACGGGCACGCTCCCGCTGACGCAGCTGAGCCCGGTCGCAGCGAACGGCGCGCTCTCGGTCTCGAGCGGCGACGCGCTGACCGCGACCTACCTCGATGTCTCGCCCGGCGCGACGCTCACCGCGAACGCGAGTGTGAGTTTCGCGAACCCCATCATCACGAACGTGAAGGCCACGTCGCAGGGCGCCTCGGGCACGCTGGTGACGTTCAACACCAATCTCAACGCGGTCGGCAAGGTCTACTACGGCCTGACGACCGCGCTCGAGCTCGGCAGCGTCACCGAGAGCGGCGCACCGTTCGCGCACCAGGTCCTGCTCTCGAGCCTGACCCCGGGCGCGACCTACTATTACGACGTCGAGGCCACGTCGCTGCTGGGCAACACCGTGCGCGACAACCTGGCCGGGACCCACTACAAGTTCACGGCGAAGGGCTCGGGCGACGTGCTGCTGCTCGTCGGCGAAGCGGGCTACCCGCGCCTCTCCGCGTGGGAGGACGCGCTCAAGACGCTCAACTACGATTACGACAAGTGGATCGGACCGCTCGCCGATCACCCCGCGCTCGGGGACGCGAACAGCGGCCTGCGCTCCTACAAGGCGGTGCTGTGGCAGGTCGGCATCGACCAGTATCCGCCGTTCAGTGACGAACAGCGTACCGCCGTCACCAACTACCTGAACGGCGGCGGACGGCTCGCCACGATCGGCCACGACATCGCGTGGGCGCTCGGCGACCTGACCTCGGGCTATGCGACGGTCGCGACCCAGGCGTGGCTCAACGGCACGCTCAAGGTCGTCTACAACGCCGACCCGACGACGTGGAGCCAGAACACGGGCTACGGCGGCGACCCGATCTCGGGCGGCTACGTGGCCGGCGTGCCCTACGAGCCGGTGCGCACCGGCGGCGCGGGCGACGAGGTCGACATCGTGGCCTCGCCGGGCGGCGCGACCGCGTACACGTGGCGCGACAACAACACGGTCCCCGACGACATCGGCTTCCGCTGGGAGAGCGCCGTGCCCAACGGCGCTGCCGGGACCGCGCTGTGGGCGGGCCTGCCGAGCCGGCTGGCGAACCAGTTCTTCGAGTGGACCGCGGTCGATCCGCCGTACGGCGCGCCGAGCGCGATCCGCAACGACATCGCCGACAAGACCATCCAGTGGCTGCTCGCGCGCCCGCGGCCCGCGGTCGCCATCACCTCGCCGAACGGCGCCGAGGTCCTGAGCGCCGCCACCGCGCCGATCAGCTGGACCGAGACCATCGGCGGCGGCTACTCCGTTGCGACGCGCACCCTCGAGTACTCGATCGACGGCGGCGACTCGTGGACGCTCTTGACGAGCTCACCCGGCGCGAGCCCGTACTCGTGGGACCTCACGACCGTGCCGAACTCGACGCGCTGCCTCGTGCGCGTGCGCGTCACCGACAACGGCGCCCCCGGGCTGTCGCAGGGCGACGTCAGCAACGCGGTGTTCACGATCGCGCGCGCCGGCGGCGACGTGCTCGGGCCGGTCGTGGTCGCGGGCTCGATCGCGGTCAGTCCCAACCCGATCGTGCGGCCGAACCCCGTCTCTCTGAGCGCCAGCGTGAGCGACGTCGCGCGCGGGGGCAGCAACATCGCGGCGGCGGAGTGGTCGTTCGGCGACTCCCCCTCGCTCGCCGGCCTCGGCACACCGCTCACGCTCGGCGGATCGGGCGCGACCGTCGGCGTGACGGGCACGCTCGATTCGTCGCCGTTCTCGAGCGGATCGCGCAAGGTCTGGGTGCGGGGCCAGGACAGCGCGGGCAACTGGGGCCCGGCGTCGTCGCTCACGGTGCAGGTCAACGGGCTGTCGTCCGTGGACGCGCCGGCGATCCCGCGCGTCGCGTTCCTCGCGCAGAACGCGCCGAACCCGTTCGGCGGCGCGACGAGCCTGCGCTACGGGCTGCACGTCGACGGTCCGGCGGACCTCTCCGTGTTCTCGGTGCAGGGGCGCCTGGTCAAGCGTTTGGCGAGCGGGCTGATGGCGGCGGGTGAGCACACGGCGGCATGGGACGGGCGCGACGACAACGGCCGCCGCGCCCCGACGGGCATGTACTACTACCGGCTGGTCACGCGCGAGGGCACGTTCGAGAAGCGGATGGTCCTGCTCCCGTAGCGCACCAGGCAGGCTGCGAGCGCCAGTCGATTACTCGCTGGCGCTCGCGTGCTTGCCGAACTCGTAGCCGAAGCCGAAGTTGATCTTGAACTGCTTGAGATCCGGCACGAGGTGGTAGCTCATCTCGAACGAGCTCCGAATCGGTCCCGTCGCCGGGAGATCGACGCCCACCAGGAAATTGGGCGCGAGCTTGTGGCCCGAGCTCTCCCGCACGGTGGTGTCGCTGTACTGCGGTCCGACCTCGACGTAGTTGTGCACCAGGTCGAGCGCCAGGCCCACCCCCGCGTACGGCGTCCAGCCCGGGCGATCCCCGAGGTAGTAGCGCACGTCGCCGCCAATCCGCCAATCGCGCTGCCGCAGCACGGGCACGCCGAGCTCGGGCAGCCGCGAGACCTTCGCCCAGTTCTCGATCGCGGGCACGAACTCGAACCCGTCATCGAGATCCCCGCCCGCGAGATGGGCCCGCAGACCGAACCCGGTGACGAAGCTCTGCCCCGCGGTCTTGACCGACTGCTGCAGGAACTCGACGCGGCTGAGCTGGAACCCTTCGGCGGGCGCGGGGCGCATCCCCGCGAGCACGGCGGCCGCGGCGGCGACGCCGAGCGCGCGACGAAGGCCCCTGGAGTCAACGAGTGCAGCAAGCGACATGGCGAGATCCTTTCGCGGGTTGAGGCGGGCGACGAACCCTCGCGACACTAGCGACAACGGGCGTGCCTTACAAGGCACGCCCGTTCGGTGCATTGGCCCCGGCGAGTTGTAACCCGCGACCCGGGCCTCTGGGGTCCGGGTCCCGGGTCACGAGTTCTAGCGGTGCATCGGCGGCTGGGAGAAGCCGAGCGTGCCGTTCTCGCGCTCCCACAGGCGGTCGCGATCGTAGCCGCGCCACGGCAGGATGCCGAGCGAGACCAGCGCCGACTGGTACTCGTAGCGCAGGATCACCTGCGCGCAGGCGTAGGGCTCGGGCGTGAACTCGACCCGCCGCGCGTGGTCGCGCTGGTTGCTGCCCCAGCCGGTGCCCGGGCTCGATTCCTTCTCGGCCGTCGGCCGCATGCTCGGCGCGGGCGCGCTCTCGGTGCTCATGCCGTTGTCGCCCACCTGGCGCCGGGCTTCCTCGCGCGGCGCGGCCTTCGCCTGGTCCCTCGACTCGTCGCCGCGCGCCTCGGGGGCGTTGCCCGAGCCGCCGCGATAGGGACCCTTGCGCCCGCCCCGGGTTACGCCCAGCCGCGGTTCCTCGAAGTAGCTGATCGGGCGCGACTCGTGGAACGCGACCACGCGGATCCAGCCGAGGTCGCCGTTCGCCTGGTCGGTGCGCGCGGCATAGGAGCGCTCCTCGTCGACGAACACGAACTTGCTGACGTTGCCGAGATCCTTGCGCCAGCCCTTGACCGTCATGCCGGCATAGGGATCGAGCACGTACAGCGGCTCGTCCGAGCCCAGGTGACTGCGCGTGCCGTTGATCGCGTTGATGCCGTCGACCGCGATCACGAACGCGATGCGGTCGCCCGAGGTGTTGCGCACGTTGACCTCGTAGCTCGCGCCTTCGCGCGCCTGGAGGTACCAGCGGTCCGGCCGGTTCGCAGCCTGGAACAGCGGGGTCGTGCCGCCGCGGACCTTGATGCCGATCGCGAGCGGGCCCTCGTAGACGGTGGTCTCGCGGTCGACGGACGGCCCGCGGCCCCACGCCTGGGCGGAGCCGGGGATCGAGCCGAGGGCGGCCAAGGCGATCGCGGCCAGGCCGGCGAGGCCGGCCATACCGGGGATCGGGGAGCCCAGCGGGCGGGGCCGGACAGTGGCGGGATGGGTGGCGTTGGCGATCAACATGGCGTCCTCCTGCTGGTGGCGACGACCCTGACCGTTCAGGGGCGTTCAACAGCAAGGACGACGCTGGCGGCAGGGACGTTTACCTGCCGCCCCGGCCGGGGCCGTAAAAGCCGTTACAAAGCGCATATTCGGGCGTATCCTTGGACGGAATTCCCTCGAAAGGAGTGCCCCGCATGATGCGAGCCATCGCCCGATCTGCCGCCATCTCAAGCCTGAGCCTGATCCTCGCTCCGCCCGCCTACGCCGCGAGCCCGTTCGGCGTGCGCCTCGACTACTCGGTGGGAATCTCTCAGGTCCGCGTCTTGGCCGCTGACCTCGACAAGGACGGCCTTCTGGACCTCGCGATCTTCGGCAACGCGGCCTACGCGAACCAGGGCCGGATCCAGACTTTCTTCGGCTATGGGGACGGCGCGTTTCATCCCGGCCCGACATCTTCGACGTTCGAGGGCATCCTGGACGTCGCGCTGGCTGACTTCGATGTCGACGGGGCGCCGGATGCGGCGATCGTCGGCAACGGGCCCGCAGGGTCGCTGAACGGGGTCCAGGTGTTGCGCAATGACGGGGATGGGCACTTCACGGCGACGCAGAATTTCTACTACGGCTCGGTCCCGGGTCACTCCCATACGAGCCCTCACACTGTTGACGCGCTCGACCTGGATGGGGACGGGCGCCTCGACCTCGCCCTCTCCGCTATCGAGGGCCCTTTCATCCGGCAGCTCGCGATATCCCCCGGGGTGTTCGGACCGCCGGAGTGGCTTCCGTTGACGTACGGAATCGCCAGCGAAGGCGTGGTCCAGGACCTCGACGGCGACGGGGACCCGGACGTGGCGTATACGGGTTCCGCGGCGGCGAGTGCGTTCTTGCGCAATGACGGGCCCAACGTGCTGACGGCGCTCCCGGGGCCGGCGTTCTCGAACGCGGTAAGCCGGCAACTCTCGGTGGGCGATTTCGACGGAGATTCCATGCTCGACGCCGCCTACACGGCTGTCGATCAAGCCGCGGTCACGATCTGGCGGGGCAACGGAGTCGGAGGGGCACAAACGGTTCCGTCGGATGTCGGGGGCAACGGAATCGCAGCCGGTGACTTCGACGGCGACGGCCTGCAGGATCTCGTGACCGCAAACGAGCTCTCGGGCCGCGTGCTCTGGTTCAAGGGTCACGGCGACGCGACGTTCGACGCGGGGAGTCCCGTCCTGACCGGCGCTCGACCGCGGGACGTGATCGCGGCGGACTTGAACGGGGACGGTCTCATGGACGTCGCCGTGCTCGACGCCGGCAACGGCACGTTGAGCCTGCTCTACCAGGGCAATCCGACCGTCGGTGTCCCGGGCTCGGGACCGGCTCGCGGGGCGCTCGCGCTGTCTGCGCCTTCGCCGAATCCGGCGCGCGGCACGTCCCCGAGCGTGACCTTCGAATTGCCCAACGACCGGCCCGGCCGCATCGCGGTCCTCGATGTCCGCGGGCGGACGGTCGAGTCGCGTGCATTGGCGCACCCGACGGCCGGGCGGCAGGCGATGCGCATCTTCGAGAGCGCCCGGCCGGCTGCCGGCGTGTACTGGCTGGAACTCACGCAGGGCTCGGACCGGATCGCGCGCCGGTTCGTCCTGCTTCCTTAACCCCGCATCCAACCCGCGCGCTGCGCCAGCTTCCACGCCCCGGGCAGCAAAAGCGCCGCGAGCACCTGCTTGAGCAGGTCACCCGGCACGAACGGCCAGAGCCCGGCCGCGAGCACCGCGTTCCAGCCCGTGAACTGCGCGAGCCACGGCAGCCCGAACGCGAACAGCGTGAGCGAGCCGAGCGCCATCGCGGCCCAGGTCGAGAGGAAGTGCCGGTCCCAGCCGCGCTCGGCGAGCGCCCCCACCACCCAGGCAGCGGCGACGAAGCCCACGAGATAGCCGCCCGTGGGACCCATCAACGGGCCGGGTCCGAACGATCCATCCGCGAACACCGGCAACCCAGAGAGCCCCTCGGCGAGGTAGGCGAGCATCGCGGCGGCGCCGCGGCGCGAGCCCAGGAGGGCGCCGACGAGCAGCACGGCGAGCGGCTGCATGGTCCACGGCACGGGCGTGAATGGCAGGCGCACCGAGACGGTGGCCGCGATCGCGACAAGGGCCGAGCCGAGCGCGATCAATCCGAGGTCGTACGCCAGCGCGGACCGGCGCGCGGTGGGGCGCGCGAGGTCGGCGTAGCTCAGGGCTTGGGACATGGGCGGGCCTCCGAACCAGGTCAGGGGAGCGTGGGAGTGGACGGCATGTCGAAGCGGCTCATCAAGAATCCGTAGACGTCGACCGCGGCGTCGATGCGCTTGGTCGTGGGCTTGCCCTGCCCGTGCCCCGCGCGGTCCTCGACCCGCAGCAGGAACGGCCCGCCCGCGCCATCGGCCTGCAGCAGCGCGGCCATCTTCCGGGCGTGGAGCGCGTCCACGCGCGCGTCGGACGCGCCGGCCGTGAACAGCGTCGGCGGGTAGGTCAGGCCCGGTTTGACGTTCTGGTAGGGCGAGTACGCGCGCAGGAACTTGTACTGCGCGGCGTCCTCGGAGGATCCGTACTCGGGGATCCAGTAGCGCGCGATCGAGAAGTCCTGGTAGCGCAGCATGTCGAGCAGCGGCACCTCGCACACCGCGGCGCCCCACAGCTCGGGCCGCTGCGTGATCGCGGCGCCGACGAGCAGGCCGCCGTTCGATCCGCCGTGGGTCGCAAGCCGGGACGCGGTCGTGACCCCGTGCGCGACCAGCCACTCGGCGCACGCGTAGTAGTCGTCGAACACATTCTGCTTCTGCTCGAGCCGGCCGGCCTCGTGCCACGCGCGGCCGAACTCGCCGCCGCCCCTCAGGTTCGCGTCGCACCACACGCCGCCCGCGTCGAGCCACGGCATGAGCGCGGCACGAAACTCGGGGGTCTCGCTGACCTCGAAGCCACCGTAGCCGTAGAGGATGGTCGGGCGCTTGCCGTCGAGCGTGAGCCCCTTCTTGTGGACGAGAAACATCGGCACCTGGGTGCCGTCCTTCGAGGTGACCCACACCTGCCGGCTCTCGTACGCCGCCGGGTTGAACGGCAGCTCGCGGCGCGCGATCGGGGCGAGCGTGCCCTTCGTCATGTCGTAGCGGTAGATCATGCTCGGGTTCGCGAACGAGGTGAAGCGGAAGAAGAACTCCTTGCCTCCGGGCTCGCCGGCGAGGCCGTCGACCGTGCCGAGCGAGGGCAGCGTGACCTCGCGCTGCAACGAGCCGTCGAGGCCGAAGATCTTCACCTGCGAGGTCGCGTTCTCGCTCACGTTCACGATCAGGCGGTCGCCCGCGATGAGGAAGGACATGAGCACGCCCTTCTGCTCGGGCACGACCACCTGCCAGTCCTCGGGGCCGCGGGCGCCGGGGGCGGCCCTGACGATCCGGTAGCGCTCGGCGCCGACGTTGGTACGGAGGAACAGCTCGCCGTGCGCGGCGTCGCCGTCCGTGCGGCCCTCGAGCCCCTGCGCGACGGGCAGGAAGCGGTCCGCGGTCCCGGCCGAGCGCACGTACAGGTCGTTCTTCGCCCAGTCGGTGCTGACCGAGATGAACAGCCACGCGTGGTCGCTCGAACCGTACACGTCGCGAAACTCCTGGATCGGCGCGCCCTCGCCCGACCAGGTCATGGGATCGTTCTTGGGATCGTCGCCCAGGCGGTGGTGGAACACGCGCTGGTAGAACAGTTCCTCACCGGCGGGCACCTCGCCCTTCTCGGGATGGCGCGTGTAATGGAAGCCGCGTCCGTCGGGGTCCCACGCGACCGAGCACGCCTGCGTGTTCGGGATCGCCTCGGAGAGATCCTTGCCACTGCGCACGTCGCGCACGTAGAGCGTCGAGTGCTCGCTCCCGCCCTCGGACTTGCCGTAGGCCACGAGCGCGCCGTCGGGGCTCGGGTACTGCCAGTCCATCGCCACCGTGCCGTCGGCGCGAAACGTGTTGGGATCGATCGCGATCTTCGCGGGCGCATCCCACGCGCCCTCGTGCACCTCGTACACGGGCTGATTCTGGAGGCCGTCCTTGCGCTCGACGAACACGCGCTTGCCGTAAACCCCGACGCTGGTCGCGGTGGTGACCGCGAACAGCTTGCGGTAGCGCTCGGTCAGCGCCGCGCGGCCGGGCCACTTCGCGAGCGTCTCCTTCGTGAACGCGTTCTGCGCGTCGGTCCACGCCTCGACCGCCGGGTCGTCGCCCTTCTCGAGCCAGCGATACGGGTCGACGATCGCGTCGCCGTGCAGCGTGTCGGTGACCGCGTGCACCGGCGTCAGCGGGTACGTGAAGCGCGGCGCCCCCTCGGCGCGGGCTTGGCCGGCGATCATCGGCGGGATCGTCATGAGCAGCACGCGGGCGAGGTTCGCATTCACCTCGAGGCTCCGGGAACGCCGGTTCTCTCGCTCACGCGCACGAGCGCCTTGAGGGCGCCTAAGAGTCGCGGGACGAGCGCCGCAATCTCGTCGGGCGACACCGCGCCGACCGAGAGCCGGCACCAGCCCGACGTGTCCGCGGCGCCGAACGCCGAGAACGGGACGACCGCGACACCGGCCGCGGTGAGCAGGTATTGCCGGACATCCTCGCCGCTCGCGATGGTGTGCCCGTCGGGCGTGCGCGCTCCGATCAGGTCGAAGTTCGCGGTCAGGTAGATCGCCGCGCGCGGCGGGATCGCGCTCACGGGCAGGCCCTGCGCCTCGAGCGCCGCGAGACCCGCGTAGAGCGCGGTCAACCGCGCCTCGACGCCGTGCTTCATGGTCGCGTGGTAGGCGTCGATCGCCGCGTCATCGGCGAGCAGGCCGGCAACGGCGACCTGCTCGGGCCGCGGCGCCCAGGCGCCGACGTGGCCGAGCAGGCCGGCCATGCGCTCGATCACGTCGGGCGGACCGGCGGTCCAGCCGACGCGCACACCCGTGGCGGCGAACGCCTTCGAGACGCCGTCGACGAACACGGTGTAGCGCACCATCTCGGGGCGCAGCGCGACCGGCGTGTGGTGGCGCGCGTCGCCGAACGTGAGCATCCAGTAGATCTGGTCATAGAGCAGGAACAGAGGCCGCTCGCCCGGGCCGCGGCGCGCGTTCTCCTCGAGCACGAGGTCGCAGATGCCCGCGAGCTGCGCGGCGTCGAACAGCGTACCCGTCGGGTTGAGCGGCGAGCACAGCGCGATCAGGCGCGCGCCCGCAACCAGCGGCTCGAGCTGCGCGCGCGTGGGGAGGAAGTGCGTCTCCGGCCCGCACACCACGGGCACGCCGACGGCGCCCGTCATGTGCACGTAGTGGTTGTTGTTCCAAGATGGCACCGGGAACACGACGCGGTCGCCCGGATCGACGAGTGCGCGGTAGGCTCCGTAGATCAGCGGCCGGCCGCCGCCCGCGATGAGGATCGAGGACAGCGGATACTCGAGGCCGAGCCGGCGCGCGTAGAACGACCGCACGGCCTCGCGCAGCGCGCCCACGCCGTCCGACGGCGGGTAGTTCGTCTCCCCCGCCGCATAGGCCTCAGCGACGCGCCGCTCGAGCGCCTCGGGGATTCTGAACTCGCGCGGACTGAAGTCGCCCACGGTCAGGTTCGCGACCTGCTCGCCCCGCGCCATCGCGGCCCGGATGTCGGCCCCGATCTTGAGGATTTCCGAGCCGATCAGGCCCTGCGCCATGCCGGCGGCGCGCCCGGGCCCAAGGGAGCCGAGGTGCTGGGACACGTCCAATGGTTCGCTCAAGGGTGCCTCCGGGGGGAAGACGACACCAGCTCACTGTACGACGCCGCCACCAGGTCTTCGGTCTCGATTCCGAGGCGCTGACGCCACTCCTCGCACTGCGCGTGCAGCGTCGCCTCGTCGCCCGCTTGCGCGGACTCGATCGCCTCGATCTCGACGAACGCGCCCAGCCCGGGCACCTCGTCGAGATGGAATTTCACGTTGCCGACGAAGCGGATCTCGCGCCGCTTGCCCACGACCGACTTGATGCCGAGCGCCTTCGTGAGCGCGGCCTCGACGTCGTCGAGCGTGCGCTCGTCCACGGCCTCGAGGCGCGCCATGCTGACCTGCGAGGGCTTGACCCCGGCCGAGTTCGGGCGCTCGTAGTGGATGAGCGCGCGCTCGATCGTGCCCCGGCGCAGCTTGAGCCGGCCATGCGGCACCTTGAAGTAGGTGTCGCGCTGGTCGTCGACGCCCTTGAACTCCGCCCCCGCCGCCTCGAGGATCGCGCGCACGCGCTCCGGATCCTTGCACCGCGCCTTGAGCTCGACGTTGAAGTGGAGCGCCATGTCAGTGCGCCGCCGCGCGGCGCTTGTGGTCGAAGAACGCGGTCAGCATCGCGCCCGCCTCGTCGGCGAGCACGCCCGACGTCACCGCGGGCGCGTGGTTGAGCCCGGGCTGGTCGATCACGTTGAGCACCGATCCACACGCGCCGGCCTTGGGATCGAGCGCGCCGTAGACCACGCGGCCCACGCGCGCGAGCACGATCGCGCCCGCGCACATGGCGCAGGGCTCGAGCGTGACGAGGAGCGTGCACTCGGCCAGCCGCCATGAGTCGAGCGCCGTCGAGGCCGCGCCGATCGCGACGATCTCGGCGTGGGCGGTGGCATCCTTCATGCGCTCGACCTGGTTGTGGCCCCGGCCGATCACCGCGCCCTCATGGACGACGACGCAACCGACGGGCACCTCGCCCTCGTCGAGCGCCTTCCTGGCCTCGGCGAGCGCGGCGCGCATCGCGTCCTCGTCGTCCTTGAGGAAAAACGGCATGTCAGGGCGCCGGTCGGGCGGCGGGCGCGGGCGGCAGCGTCGCGGCCGCGCGGTGCGCGAGCTTCTCGAGCATCTCGCGATACGACGGCGGCTCGAGCTGCGCCTGGCGCGCCGTCGAGTTGCCGCCCGCGTCGCGCTCGGTGACCTCGCCGGCGCCGGGGTCGTTGTAGGGGCCGTCGCCCTTCTCGAGGAACGACCCGCGCCACAGGAGCGCGCCGTCCTCGAGCGACACCAGCACGAAGTCGCCGCCCACCTGCGTGAACGACTGCCCGCGGGTCGAGGGATCGACCACCAGGCGCGTCCACGTCGACAGCCGCGAGAACAGCACGGCCTGCACGGAGGTCTTGCTGCGCACGAGCGCGACCGCGGCGCTATCCGCCGGCTGCCCCGCCTGCGCGGCCTTCTCGATCGCCGTCAACGCGTCGGCCGCGCCGCCCTTGCGCACGGCGTCCATGAAGAACGACGCGCCCTGGAACTTGTAGCGGTTCAGGAGGCCGAACCCGGGCTCGATCGCCTGGCGGAAGAGCTTCTCGTTCTCCTCGACGTGGTCGATCGAGGTCACCGGCGCCATGCCGACCGTGATCACGCCGTAGGCGGCGAAGCCGGGGGCGATCGTGGCCTGGTTCTTCTTCGCCTTTGCCGGCTTCTCGTCCTTCGCGCTCGCGGCGAACGCGCCGGCGAACACGAGCAACAGGGCGGAGGCGAGCGGCAGCGAGATACGCGCGAAGCGGGAGGTCATCCTTCGTACTCCTCCAGCACCGGCTGCACGACCTCCTCGTCGAGCTCTTCGATGAACCCGTCGGGCCCTTCGAGGGACACCTCGGGCTCCTCGTTGGCATCGAGCGAGATCCGGTACTCGAGGTGCATGTCGCGGCCGTTCCAGCGGACCGTGATGTCCCAGGTGCGCTCCTCCTCGGCCTCGAGCTCCTCGTATTCCTCGAGGATGCGCGCCAGCGTCGAGCGCTCGTAGTTGAGCCCGAGATACTCGCCGATGCGGCGGTTCATCTGCTCGAGATGGATGGGATCGATGCGGAACGAGACTTCAGCCATGATCGGACCTCGAACCTTCGGCGGCGACGCGGGACGACCCAGGGTGGATCCGCGGGGGTCTTGGCGCGCCCGAACAGGGATTGTCGTCGAGCGGCGGGTCGGCGTCCACGGGCTTCGTTGTCAGGAATTCCTGCCGAGCGCCGCCACCCGCTCGAAATACCGAAGGAAGGTCAGCATTCCGCCGCGCGCCTGGCCCCAGGCATAGGATTCGTTCGGCCCGTGGTAGCCATCCTCGGGCAACGACAGGCCCAGGAGCGTGATCGGCACGTTCCATGCCTCGGCCATCGAGAGCACCGCCCCGATCGATCCGCCTTCGCGCACGAACGCCGGGCGGGCGCCGAACCCGAAATCCAGCGCGTCGGAGGCAGCGTCGGCGTACGGTCCCGAGCGCTGGCCGGCGTATGCGCGCAGGCCCTTCTCGTACGTGACCTCGACGTCGGGGTTGAGCTTCTTGACGTGCGCGGCGAGCAGCGCGACGCACTCGTCCGGGTCCTGCGGCGGCACGAGCCGCATCGACACCTTGGCCTCGCCCCACGGCGGGACCACGGTCTTGATGCCCTCGTCCTGGTAGCCGCCCGCGATGCCGTGCACCTCGAATGTCGGACGGCCCCAGATGCGCTGCGTGACCTCGGCGGCGTCCTCGGAGCGCAACCGCTCGAGCTGGTGCGCGCGCTTGAAAGACTCGACCGAGAAGCCGCTGTCGATGAAGTCCTTCGCCTCTTCCTTGCTCACGGGCTGCCACGTCCTGTCGAAGCCCTCGATCAGGATCTCGCCGGTCTGCGCGTTCACGCACTTCGATACCACGTCGGCGAGCTCCAGGATCGGGTTGCGCGCCGCGCCGCCGGTCAGGCCCGAGTGCGCGTCCTTCGCGGCCGTGCGCAACTTGAGCAGCGCGCCCGCGAGCCCGCGCAGGCCGTACGGCACCGCGGGTTTGCCGGCCGCGAGCCAGATCGTGTCGGAGACCAGCACCGAGTCGGGCTTGAAGCGCTTGCCGTGCTGCGCGAGGAAGCCGTCGTTCGAAGGCTTCC
>JBKJJJ010000134.1:0-4728 GCA_046598045.1 Candidatus Eiseniibacteriota bacterium | reverse complement strand
CCGCCGCCGACGACCGCGACCTTGACGTTCAACGGATCAGTCCTGCGCCGCGGCGTCGGACGTGAGGTCGTCCTTCAGCGGCTCGATCGTGATGCGCTGCCTGTCGCGGCCCCAGCGGCTGAACCGCACGGTGCCGTGGACGAGCGCGAACAGCGTGTCGTCGGAGCCCTTGCCCACGTTCGGGCCGGGGTGGAACACGGTGCCGCGCTGGCGGACGATGATCGAGCCGGCGTGGACGAGCTGGCCGCCGTACGCCTTCACTCCGAGACGCTGGGCATTGGAGTCGCGCCCGTTGTGCGAACTGCCCTGTCCTTTTTTGTGAGCCATGGGAACCCTGCCTTAGGCGGTGATGGACTGGATTTCGATGCGCGTGAAGCCCTGACGGTGGCCGTTGCGCTTGCGATAATCTTTCCGTCGCTTGAACTTGCCGACGATGAGCTTCTTGCCCCGGCCGTGCTCGAGAATCTTGGCCGTGACACTGGCATTGCCGACGAACGGCTTGCCGAGCGTGACCTTGCCGGCATCGGCCACGAGGTGCACCAGGTCGAACGTGACCGTGGCGCCTTCCTCGGCGTCGAGCGACGGGACCTCGAGCACCTGCGAAGGCGCGAGATTCCACTGCTTGCCGGCGATCGTGACGATCGCGTACATGAAGCGTTCTCCTCGTGTTCCGGCGGTTGCCGGGTGGTTCCGGCACAGCCGGACCAACAACAAAGGCGGGACCCGGGCCGGGGTGCCTACGGCGGTGGCCCGCAGTTCCGCCCAACGTGCTGCAAACCCTCGCGTTTATACCAAGTTCGCGGGCCGGGCGTCAACTCCGGGGGCAACCCGGTCCGGCGCCGAAACTTGGACCGGCCGCCCCGGGACAGAGGAGCGGCCGGCCGGGTGCCTCTAAGAGGCCGATTTCAGACCTTTTCCGTGGGATCGGGCTTGAGGATCGAGAACGCCGCCCCCTGCGGGTCGACGATGATCGCCATGCGGCCGACGCCCGGGATGGTCTTCGGCTCCATCATGATCGTGGCGCCGGCGGCCTTCGCCTGCGCGACCGTCGCGTCGGCGTTGGGGACCGAGAAATAGGGCATCCAGTGCGCCGGCATCTTGCCCATCTCGGGCGTGATCTGCATCATGCCGCCGGCCGAGTCCTTGCCGCGCTTCCAGATCGTGTAGTCGAACCCGTCCATCGACATGATCTCGGTGCCCCAGCCGAACAGGCCGGTGTAGAACGTCGCCGAGGCTTTCGGATCGGTCGTCATGAGCTCGGTCCACACCAGCGAGAACGGCTGGTCGAGTCGCGCGGCGCCCGGGTGCTGCTTCGCCTGCCAAAGTGCGAACGTGGCGCCGGTCGGGTCGTTGAGCACCGCCATGCGGCCGTGCTCCATCACGTCGAACGGCCCGGCGACCAGCGTGCCGCCGAGCCCCTGGGCCTTCGCGACGCTGGCGTCGACGTCGTTGGTCGAGGCATAGGACAGCCAGTTCGGCGGGACGCCCATTGCCGCCTGCTCTTTCGGCATCTGGTTCGCCGCCGCGACGTCCTGGCCTTCCTTCTGGAAGATCGTGTAGTGGCTGTCGGGCCCCATCGGCGTTTCCTGGATGGTCCAGCCGAACAACTTGGTGTAGAACGACTCGGCCGCGCGCTGCGCGCTGGTCGAAAGCTCGGGCCAACAGAACGTGCCCGGGGCGTATGTCGTCTTCTCGGTCATGAGGGAATCTCCACGGCGAAGGGTGATGCGATCGGCGGAAGGGGACGGCCTGAGACGCTACTCCCCCACCCGCCCCACGGGAAGCCCCTGTCGTGTCAATTCACTGTCCGGAGACGGCACCGTCGATACGCTGGGCCCGGGCCGCGGACGAGTCCGAGACCTCGATCGCGCGGGTCACCACGCCCGCACCTGGGAGGATCGACTTGCCGAGCGTCGAGTCGCGCTCGCGCTCGGTCAAATCGCGCCGGGGAGGCGCCTTCCGGGCGCACGACGCCAGCGCGAGCGCTGAGGCGAGCGCCAGCGCTTCGATCACGAGAAACCGTCGGGTCCACGTCATGCACGCCCTCCGTTGGCAGTCTGTTCCAGTGCGTCCCGCGGGCACTGCACCGGCGCGCGACGGGACTTTCGGCACGGCCGCCGGCCCTGTCAAGCGCGCGGCGGGAGGCCCTCGAGAATCTTCCCAAGGTGATCGGCAGTTCGCGCCGGGGACTCCAGCATGGGCAGATGACCGCCTACGAGGCCGTGGAAACGCGCGTGCGCGATCCCAGCGCATAACGCGTCGGCGATGGTGTGGAAGTCCGCGAGGTCGTCCTCGCCGACCAGGATCGTCGTCGGGCAGCGCACTTCCGCGAGCCTCATGGCCGCCGGCGGATCGAGCGGCACGGCGGGATCGCGCTCGCGCCATCGCCGCCCGGAGTCGGCGAGGATCCCATCGTGGAGTCGTGCCCGCGCAGCCTCGTGCGCGCGCACCGCGGCGAACAGCGGATGCTCGAACCACGCCTGCTTCGCCGCCTCGGCGCCGTCGGCCCGGGCGAGCACGCGGATGGCGCGGATCGAGTCGCGCCACGCGGGCGACCAGTCGTACCCGCCGAGCGACGGACTGAAGAGGACCAGCGAGCGCACGCGCGCGGGGAACGCCAGCGCGGTGTCGAGTGCGACCTCCCCGCCCATCGACGAGCCGACCAGCGCCGCCTGTGCGATGCCCAGCTCGTCGAGCACGGAAATGACGTCGTCGTGCCGGGCGTAGGGCGCGTCGGCCGGGCTCGAGTGGCCGTGCCCGCGCTGGTCCATCGCGAGCACGTGCTGGCGCCCGGCGAGCGCGTCCAGCTGCACGTCCCAGATCGAGGAGTCGAGCCCGAGCCCGTGCAAGAGCACGACGGCCGGCCCCGCCCCCGCCGCCGTGACCGCGATCGTCCCGCCGGGCACGTCCACGCGCAGGCGCTCGCGCTTCACGGCCACGACACGCGCTCGAGCACGAGCGCGCGCAGCAACGCGAGCGTCGCGCGCTGGGTCTCGCCGGGCGAGGGGCCGAACCACACGAGGCGCGACAGGTAGACGTAGAGCATGCGTAGCCCCAGGAACGTGTCGCGCTCCGCCCACGCGGCCGGGTCGAGCGCGCGCCGCGCCGTGTAGCCGGCGAGGATCCAGGTGCGCAGGCGGTCGCGCTGCGGGTCGCGCCGCAGCGTGGAGAGGGAGATCACGAGGTCGGCCACGAACCAGTTCCGGCACAGGTTGCCGAAGTCGAAACTCGTGATCCGTCCGTCCCGGCCGTAGCGGAAGTTCTGGGGCGCGAAGTCGGCGTGGATCAGCCCGGAGTTCGCGCGCGTCACGGGCAGCGCGGCGAGCCGGGCGTAGAGTGTGTCCCGCCCGGCCCGGATCGCGCCGTCGGCCGCGGGCAGGATGCGGTCCGCGTCCGCGAGCAGGCCCTCCTCCCGCCACTCCCAGCGCGGTGGGCCGTCGTAGCCCTCGGCGGCGGCGTGCAGGTCGGCGAGGGCGCGGCCCCACTCGCGGAAAAACGCCTCGTTCGAGCGCGGGTCGTCGCGCGTCACGAGGTCACCCGGCGCCCACGTGAACACGCTTGCCGAGGCGTCGCCTGTGGACTCGACCCGCGCGCCCGAGCGCGCGGGCACGGGGCGGTGGACGAGCGCGCCGCACGCGGCCGCATGCTCCAGGAATGCGCACTCGGCGAGGTTCATCGCCTTCGTGCGCCAGGCGTCGTGGGTCAGGCGAAGGATGTACGGCCGGCCGGCGTGGTCGAAGCGCCAGACATCGTTGCCCGAGGTGGCGACGCGCTCGAGCGTCCTGGCCGCCTCCGGCCCGCCCGGCCACAGGTGGAGCGCGCGGCGGGCGGTCTCGGGCGGGTACGCTTTCATGGACGCTAGCGCGTCGTGTACTGGTCGGTGATCTCCTGCTTGCTGCGCGCCGAGAACATGCGGACCTGCTCGCGCCGCACCTGGGGATCGTCCTTGAGGTCGATCGTGACCTTGTAGCGCTTCTCGACCTCGGCCAGGCGGCGGCCGTTGTGCTCGAGAATGTAGAGCGCGACGTCGGGCGCCACGCGCACGACGAGCTCGCGCTCCTTGCCCGCCGCCGACACGCGGCGCAGCAGGCGCTCGAGCTTGACCATCACGGATTCGAGCGACAGGATCTTGCCGACGCCGCTGCAGGTCTCGCAGTCCTCGCTGTAATAGGCGAGCAGCGAGGGGCGCTCGCGCTGGCGGGTCATCTCGACCAGGCCCAGGTCCGAGACCGCGAACGCCTTGGTGCGCGAGCGGTCGCGCTTCAAGTGCTGGCGCAGCTCGTCGAGCACGGCCTTCTTGTTGGACTCGATCTCCATGTCGATGAAGTCGATCACGATGATGCCGCCCATGTCGCGCAGCCGGAGCTGGCGTGCAGCCTCGCGCGCGGCCTCGATGTTGGTCTTGAAGATCGTGTCTTCCTGATTCTTCTTGCCCGTGAAGCGCCCGGTGTTGACGTCGATCGAGACCAGCGCCTCGGTCTGGTCGATCACCAGGTAGCCGCCCTTCTTGAGCCAGACCTTGCGCTCGAACGCCTTCTCGATCTGGGTCTCAATGTCGAAGCCGTCGAAGATCGGCTGCTTGCCCTTGTAGAGCTTGACGCGGTCGCGCAACTCGGGCGAGATCGAGCGCAGGTAATTGAGGATGTCCCGGTGATCGTCCTTGGAATCGATCACCAGTTCCTCGACGTCCTCGGTGAAGAGGTCGCGGATCAGGCCGGTGGTGAGCTC
>JBKJJJ010000021.1:0-45161 GCA_046598045.1 Candidatus Eiseniibacteriota bacterium | reverse complement strand
CGTCCTGGCCGTCGATCGAACGGCGGGGGCGGATGACGAACTCGTCGCCGAGCAGGATCTCCGAAGGGGTGACCTGGAAGTTCCACGCGCCATGGCGGCGCAGGTCGTCCGCGAGGGTGCGGTGAAGTTGCTCGCGCATCTGCGCGAGGATCGGATTGTCAGGGCGGTAGAGGCGCCTCACCTTGAATGTGCGCGCCAGAAGCCTGAACCAGTCCGCTGCAGCCTGGGCCGGCGGGGCCAGTTTGCGCGAGGGCGGATTTGGCGTCGTCGGCGATCGGTCCATGGTTCGCGAATCTCCGGGGGATGGCGCGGGAGTTTCTCCAGTCATCGGCTCCCGAACCGGCCGACTGGACCCCCGGGCCAACTACTGGATTCGCAGCACCTTGAGGCTCGCCCGCGGGTCGCCCCCCTTCGATCCGCACGACCGATGATCGGAAGGACCCTCAAGCACTTCCGGATCGAGCGTGAGCTCGGCGCGGGCGGAATGGGCGGAGTCAGTTCAGGATCGGACGGTATCCAGTGACGAACGCGGAGGGGCGGCGGTCTATGGACGCCGGGGGCTATGAGGACCCGCGGTGGTGGGACACGGCGGGTGCCAAGCGGTGGTGGGAGGGGGACGGGGTGGCGGAGGGGACGCACGCGAACGGATCGTAGTGGTGCGGGCCGCTTTTGCCACGAAGTGCAGGCCGGCCTCGCGGCCGGCGGCCATCTCCATCGAAATGGGAATGGCCGCCGCTCCGGGACGGGACCTACCGGAGGATCACGAGCTTGATGGTCTGGCTGCGAGCGACCTGGGTCAGACGGACGAAATAGATTCCGGGTGTCGCGGGAGTGCCGCGCTCATCCAATCCCGGCCACATCAGGGCGTGCTCGCCCACGCCGAGCGATGTCGCATCGGAATGCCATATCCTGCGGCCCCCCAAATCGAAGATATCGAACCGGGCGGTACCGGGGACGGCGAGCGAAAAGCGCAGCTGGACCGCCCCGCGGGTCGGGCTGGGCACCGCAGGATGGAGCGCGAAGCGGAACTCCGAGCCCGACTCCACTGCCGTCGCCGCGTTCTGGATCTGGAAGAGACTGTCGCTCAGGTCACTCGTCTGGTTCAGGGCATGATCGAACGCGGTGACCTGGACAAGCGCGCTGTCCGAGGCCGTCCCCGGCACGCTCCAGGAGACGGTGCCCGAGTTGGCGAGTCCGTGCTGGATTGGCACCCAGGGGCCGGGCGTCCCGTTCAGGGAATAGTCGACATTCACCGAATCGATGCCCACGTTATCGGAAGCGGTCCAGGTCACACTCTGAAGTGAGCCGGGCGCGAAGCTCTCTCCCCCATTGGGGGAGAGGACGGTCACGACGGGACCGGTCTGATCCGCGATGGTGAAGTTGGAATCGCTCGTGTCGAAGCCGGTATTGCCTGCACCATCATGCGCCGTCACCCGCACCAGGCCCTGGACCGTGGGCGCATTCGGGATGCTCCAGGCCACCGAGCCCGTGTTCGCCACGCCCGCTGCCACGCTGGTCCAGCTTCCGCCCTGATCCAGGGAATAGTCCACGTCCACGCTGGTCACCCCGACGTTGTCCGACGCCGACCAGGTGATGGAGGTCGACCCGCCGGCCGCGAAGGTCTCGCCCCCGTTCGGCGCCAGCACCTGCACCACGGGCAGTCCGGCGTCGGCGAAGGAGGCCGTGATCGTATGGTTGGCCTGCACGTTCGTGAACGTGTAACTCGCCAGCGCCCCGACCGAGCTGCCATCCACGAGGACGTCCGAGATGCTGTAACCGGAATTGGGTGTGATCGTGAAACCCTGGTTGCCTCCCGAGTTGACCGTCACCGCGCCCGTCGGGCTGATGCTGCCGTTGGCTCCGGCCGAGGCCGTGATCGTGAAGGAGTCGATCGCGAAGCTCGCGGCGATCGTGTGATTCGCCTGCACGTTTGTGAACGCATAGCTCGCCACCGGGCCCACCGAGCTCCCATCGACCTGCACGTCGGCGACGTGATAGCCGGCATTGGGCGTGATCGAGAAGGTCGGGTTCGCGCCGCAGGCAACGACCACCGCGCCGCCCGGGCTGATGCTGCCATTGGGACCGGCCGAGGCCGTGATCGTGACTGCATCGTCATTGAGAATTCCGCCCGTGGACACGACCGGCGATCCCAGAGTCGCGTTGGTGGCGCCCGTGAGCGTCAACGTGAACGTTTCGTTCGGCTCGCAAGCGGTGTCGCCGATCACGTTGACCGGGATCGTCCCGGTCGAGGCTCCGGCCGGAATCGTGATCGAGCCGCTGGCCGATTGATAATCACTTCCCGCCGTCGCCGAACCGTCGGCGGTCTGATACGTCACCGTGACCGGAAGGCTGTAGGCGGTCGACAATCGTGCCGTGAAAGTAAAGGCGCTGAGCCCGGCGTTGCCCTCGTTCTGGCTCGGTCCGGCGTCCAGCGTCACGGTGGGCGGCGGGCCGGCGACGGCGGCCCACCAGGTCGACCAGCGGCTCGAGTTGGCTCCGCCGTTTCCATCGTCCGTGCCGGTCCGCGTCTTGCCGTACTCGTTCAGGGTCCAGAGCGTGCGGTCGTCATTGGGATCGACCTGTACCTTGCTGTAGTCGCCCCAGCGGTTGCGGCCGGTCGCAGTCGAGAAGGTCTTGTGGTAGTAGTCCTCGCCCGCGTGATAGATCGAGGCGTCGCGGATCGTCCCGGCGGCATCGGCGGCGAGGTGCATCGCGTAGCCCGCGCCCGGGTGCTGATTGGAGGCGAACTGGCCGAAGCCGACCATGAAGTCGCCGTTGGAGGCGACCGCGATATGCGGATGGGAGTACCACTTGCCGCCGTTGGTCGCGGTCGCCGTCGGGTCTTCAAGCCGTCCGCCGTCGGCGACGGTGCCGCTCGGCGTGTTCAGCTTGGTCCATTGCAACCCCGTGTGCGTGAGTCCGGTGGACGGCAGGCCGACCGTCTGCGCGTAGTAGATGAATCCACCCCGGTAGACAGGCGCCGTCCGCACCTGGGCGTCCTGCACTTCGATCGGGCAGGGCGTGGCGCCGCACGCGCTCGTCCCCGAGTTCGGCGCGCTCTGGGGAAGCAGGTTTCCGCTTGGCTGCACCCATCCGCCACCGGCCCGCGTGAGCGAGCCGCCGCTCGAGTAAACCGGGGCGGCCGAGGTTCCGGTGATCATGTCGAGCGCGTAGGTCGCGCTCGCGCTGCTCAAGTGGGTGACGAGATAGAGCGTGTCCGAGGTGGCCGAATAGGTCGCGCAGGGGCTGGTGCAGAAGTGCGTGCCCGCCGCCTGCGTGAAGGTCGTCGCGCTTCCGGTGCCGGCGCGCGCCAGGGGATAATTGACCACCAGGCTGATCCCGCGCTGGAAACTGCCGCCGGCGCTGTAGCGATTGATGGCGATCACGAGCCAGTTCTTGTTGAAGCCGACGATCGGGAAGTCGATCGTGGCCGCGGTGGCGAAGCGATACAGAAACCAGTTACCGCTGGGGTCGCTCGTCTGGGAGACGCCGACCAGGATGTCGCCGGCGCCCGTCGTCACCGTCTGCATTTCGACGATCCATCGATTGTTGATTGGATCATAGAGCGTGCGCGGATCGGTCAGTCCGTTCAACGCGGTCTCGCCCGTCGGCGCCCAGAACGTCGCCGTGCCGACGGTGCTGAGCACGGCCCCGGTCGACTTGTCGAGAATTCGGTAATTGTTGTTGAGCCCCTGCAGGATCTTGCTCGGTCCGACCGCGCCATCGACATCCGGAGGAATGACGATGTAGCTCGAGTCCACCATCGGAATGTCGTCGAGGCCCATGAAGCTCGCGCTCGCCGACGGCGAGGCCGCGAAGGGCATGAACGGAAGTCCCGAGGACTCGATCGGTGCGGGGGCTGTGCCTTCCGCGCCCGGCTCGCCCTCCGTCTCCTCGAGGACGTCATTCAAGAGCGGCCGCACCGCGGGCTTCGGCGCGAGATCGAGGGCCTGCTTGCGCGCCAGTTCCTGGAAGTTCACGACCGCGGACCCTGCCAGGGTCGCGTGCTCGCCGAGGACCATCGTCCTCGACTGCGCCTTCGCGCCGTCCGGGTGCAGGATGCTCGTGAGCGCGAGGATGGCCGCTCCGAGGATGGCCGAGCGCACGCGAGCGCGGGCGGGGGAGCGAAGAGACCGGAGGCACATGAGTGGACTCCCCTGCCAAGTTTTCGGTGGTTCGAAGGACGGGAGTGCCGGCGGGATGGGCACCACGAGGACGCCGAAAAGGGTACTGGATCGGGCAGGGGGAGGTCAAGCAAGGCACGCCTGGGCTCACTGCGCGGCCCCAAGAGGGGTGGCACGTCGCCTGACAAGTTCAAGGGAGCTACCGTTTGGATGTGGGAGGGTCGGCGAGCCCAAACCTTCAGTCAGGCGCAGACCAACGCCCCGAGCCAGGTCGCGGGAGGAAGAGACCTGCGGAGACGGCTGGCCGAGGCTGCGGGCACCTGGTGCACCACCGCCCGGGACTCCTCGCCGTCACCCGGCTCGCGACGAACTTCGGGGTCCCGGTTCCCGCCGGGCACGTCCCAAACGGGGCTTGTTGGAAACAGTCGTTGGGATAGACTCGTGCCGTTCCACACGGACACCCCCAACCAGGAAAGGATCACCTCCCATGCGACGTCTCCTCCCCACGCTGAGTCTGATCGCCCTCGTGGCCGTCGCCGCCTCCGCTGCGACCGCCATGGAGTCGACCAAGACCAAGATGGCGCAGCACTCGACCTCTGCGCCCAAGTTCGGCACATGTGCCCCCGAGAGCTTGCATTGGGGACCTGGTCCTCCGTCGCTTCCCGCGGGGGCTGAGGTGGCGATGCTCGAGGGCAATCCGTTCAAGCCGGGTCCGTTCACGTTCCGGGCGAGGATGCCGGATGGCTACCGGATCCCGGCGCACTGGCATCCGGGCGTGGAGCACGTGACCGTGATGTCCGGCATGTTCCACCTGGGCATGGGCGAGAAGTTCGACGAGACTGCCGGACAGGCTTACGCGCCCGGGTCGTTCGCCTGGATGGGGCCACACATGAAGCACTATGCCTGGGTGACGGGCGAGACGGTGATCCAGCTGCACGGGATGGGCCCGTGGGGAATCACCTACGTGAATCCGGCCGATGACCCGCGCAGGGCGAAGTAGCCTGCCTGACGGGACGCGCAGCATGAGCGCTGAATCGAACGTGAGGGTCGTGATTTCCGGCTCCGGCGAGCCCCCGACCAGACTCGCATCATGATCCGTACAGCGAGAGCGAATTCCCAATAGCTTGGGCGGTTCGCACGGACCCATGCGGCGAGCCATATGTGGCTGTCTGCGTCCGACCTTCCCGGGCTACGGGCCGAGGAAAGGCGTACCAAACCTCAGCCGCATCAGGGGATTGTACGCGCACCTCTTTCACCAATCGGTGGAGGAGGTGTTTTCGTTCTGGGGTGAGACCAGATTCGAACCCGCCATTCAAGTCCTTGGGCATGCGAGTGTCTTCGTCGAGATCGAGCGAGGAATGGCGAGGTGCTCTTGCTGCTTCCCGAGGCGGGCGCGGCAGTCCTTGAGGGACGCGACTTCCGGTTGAACGCCTTCGAAGTAGGCCCCGGCTGATTCCACGACTCTCCACTACACCGCCGGATTTGGGTATGATCAACCCCCGCTTTCCGGTGGCATGCCGCCGGGGCGGCTCCACGGGGCAGATCGCCGCGAGGTGCCGCTCCTATCCGCCCGAGCCCTTCGCGACGGGCGCTTGCCGGTTCAATCCAATCGCTCGGGAGATCGGAGTTTCAAGCCCGATGAATACTCACTCCTGCAATCGCGCGCGGTCATTCGGTACCGGGAGGTTCTCCCTTCCCGGAGGTCTCCTTGCCCGACGGATCATCAAGGTCAGCCTGGCGGCATGGCTGCTTTTTATTCCAAGGGAATCGGATGCGGATTGGTCACCGGGCGGGGTGCAGGCCACCGCGCTCGGCGGAGGGGACGTGAAGATTGCCTCCGACGGCGCAGGCGGAGTATTCATTGCCTGGACGGATGGTCGAGCGTCCCAAGGGGGTCACGGAGGTTCTTCCGTCAGACGGATCTACCTGCAGCATCTCACTTCCAGTGGAGCGGTCGCGCCCGGGTGGCTTGCCAACGGCAACCTGATTTCAAGTGCCACGGCATCGAATTACTTTGTGTCGGATCTCGTCCCCGACGGATTCGGCGGCGCACTCGTTTCGTGGATCGGCTCCGACGCAGGTGTACTGGGGATCTTCGCCACGCGGGTCCTCCCCGATGGCGGGATTGCTCCGGGCTGGCCCCAGGCCGGGTACAAAGCCTGCTGTACGAATCCGACGTACGCTTACGATGCCAGACTCGCGACGGACGGGTCGGGTGGTGCCTACCTGGCCTGGAACCAGCAGGAACCCGAACCATCGTTCGGGCGTGACGTGTTCGTGCAGCACATCACCTCTCTCGGAACACTCGCCCCCGGTTGGCAGAGCGATGGCATCCCGATTGTCCAGCGCCCCGGATACCAATCCGATCAGCATGTGATACCTGCCCCAGGCGGCGGCCTCTTCCTGGCTTGGGTTTCGCCCGAGGGGGGACGCTTGCAACGCGTGACGGCAGGGGGAGCGATCGAGAGTGGCTGGCCGGCGTTGGGATTGCAAGCGCTCAGCGGAAATGTTTTCAATCTCAATCTTCAGCCCGACGGGCATGATGGTGCAATGATCTCTGCTGTCTCCTATACTCCAACCCAGAATGTCATCGTGGATCGACGAGCCTCCCCCGACGCCCAGCTCGATCCGTCCGTCATCCTTGGTTCCTGCAGTGGCCCCCAGTTTTGCTCCCGTCGCATGCTGGTCAGCACATCCGATCCTGCCGATGGATTCCTTCACGCATGGCTGGTTGAGCGCTTCGAGCCACAGGACTACGGGGAGAAGGTCCACATCGGACGGACGCTCCTGGGACCGCCGGCGAGCATTGCCCCCGGCTGGCCCGCCGATGGCGTGCGCGTGAGCACTGTCCCGGGAAACCAGAGCTACGGCAAGTTCCCCGGAATCGCTCCGGACGGCGACGGCGGAGCCTTCGTGGCTTTCGACAGCTACGGCGGAGCCATCACCGGAGTCTGGGTTCAGCATGTTCGCGCAGATGGATCCATCGATCCCGGGTGGGGACCCGAAGGCAAACCCATCCTGCCCACCCCCGTGAATCGCTGGGAGCCCGCGATCATTGCTGTAGGTCCGGGACAGGCGATCGTCGTCTGGCACGAGGGCAGCCGTGGCCTCTACGCGCAAAAGCTCACGAGCGACGGCGGCCCGGTGCCAACCCTGCTTTCTCTTGTCGACTATGACGTCCAGTCCGGGCGTGTCACCTTGCGCTGGCAGGCAAGTGATGCGGCTTCTCTCCAGGCGACCATCGAGAGATCCGTCGATGGTGAAGAGTGGATCGTCTTGGGAGCGCCCCGGCTCGAGGGGAAAGATCTCCTGGTGTACGACGACGAGTCGGTCCCGCCGGGTCGGTATTCGTACCGGCTCCGCTATATTCAGGATTCGACACCGCGATTCAGCGATCCGGTCTGGGTGGACGTAACGGCTGTGACCAGCCTGGCGCTTGAGGGTTTTCAGCCGAATCCCGCCCTCGAGTCGGCAGCGATCTCCTTCAGCCTGCCCGATGCGCAACCGGCGAGCCTCCAGGTTCATGACGTACGAGGACGCCAAGTGTTCTCGCGCGAAGTGGGTGTGTTGGGGCCGGGCGCCCACGTGCTTCGGCTGGACGAGTCCGAGAAGCTCGGTGTTGGCGTGTATTGGGTTCGACTTGTCCGCTCCGACGGCGTCCTTACTACCAAGGGGATCATAGTTCGGTAGTAACGGTCGATGCGCAGCAATGAATTGCGTGGTTCGCACCCAGACCAACGCCCCAGCCAAATGTGGCTGTCTGCAGTCCGGGCCTGCGCGAGCGGGCCGGTCTTTGCCTTCCTCCCGTTCGGGCGGCTCTCGCGACTTTCCCTTGCTTCGGTGTTTTGCTGGGTAGGTGATGCTCATGACTGCGCGTGGCCCAGGTTTGGGGAACACGGCTCTGGTTCTCGACGCGCCCGATCACGCCGCTCGTCGGCCTCGGCTCGAGAGCGGTCGGATCCTGCGCTCGGGTGTCGGGGCGTGCCGCATGCCTCGGAGGCGCCGCGGGCCAGGGTGACGGCTCCAGGGACCTTCTCGAGCATGAGCCGGCGCGGGAACTGTTGCGACAACGCGAAGGCGGGGAACTTCTTCGGATCGATGAAGATCGAGTGGATGCACGAGCAGCGCTACGAGACGAGAGACGAATCGAAGAAGGGCATCTTCGAGTACATCGATTTGTTCCACAGCGGACGGCACGTCGCGGTTGCCGCTGGATGCCACGAGGGTCGCGACGCAGCTCACGATTCACTGGGGGAACACGCCATGAAGCCGTTGGCGGCTGTATTGGTGTTCGGCGCCTTGCTCGCGCCGATCTCAAACGCGCACAGTCAGGGGACCCATCATTCCTTCGGCTTCAACGCCGGGAGCATCAGCGGTTTCCCGAGCGGCGACGTCTTTCTCACGGGTGGCGGTTCCTACGATCCGCAATCCGGGTCCCTGCAGACCGGAGGGGGATTTCGCTGCACGAAGGACATCGACCAGGGGCCGCTCGCGGGTTGCAAGGCGGGCGAGGGGGTTCGTTGGGATGCTTCCGAAATCCTCTCCTCCACAGGTTTTAAATGTACGGGGTCCGCGGCGGAGCCTCTGAAGACCGCGGTGACCGATGACCAGACCATCGTCATGCAGGCCGATTTCTACCGGGCGGGGGACGGGGTGGACGAATCGTTTACAGCGAAGATGATCGTCTCCGCGGTGGACTTGGATCCGGACCAGCCCGGAATTCAGAACATCTGGATTCAGGGAGTGGGCTGCGGGGAAGCGACCGTGAAATTCCGCTGAACCGAAGCGTTGAACCAGCTGTCCACGGAGTCCGGGCAAGGCCAGGCTGCCTCGCCGAGGAATTCGGGGACGCGACGCTGATCCTGGGATACGAGGACGACCCTCATAAAAGACGACCACCGCCGTTTGGATGGCGGTGGTCGTGGGCTACGGGCGTTGCCAGGAGGTCATGCCCTATCAGCGATAGATCGCCTTGACCGTTCCCCAGCTCGAGCTGCGGGCCGGAGTCGGCGAACCCGGGCCGATCTCGAGGTGATCCGACTGCGGTGCATCGACCCAGCTCTGGCCGCCGTCGAGGCTCAATTCAGTGAATACATCGAAGAAACTGTCGATGTGGAAGCCGCCTGCGTTCGGGGCGGCAGCCTCACGGCCGTGCGATGGCCTCGACGGGCACTCCCGGAGGCGGAACCCGCCGACCACGTCGACGAGCTCCAGCGCGAGCAGCTCGAGCTCGATCGGGGCGCCCGGAGCGGGCGACATCATGCGGATCGTGCCCGTCGTCGAGCCCGACCTGGGATGCCAGGTACCCCCGGAGTCATAGCTGATCTCGAAGTCGTAGAAAATGTCGAAGAAGCTGTCGCTGATCGCACCGGGCGAAGGCGGCGGCTCGCAATGGCTCGGATTCCGCAACGCGAGATTGCGCAGGGCCATGGAGGTGGGCGGATAGACAACCACACCCGGGCCGGCGTAGGCGCAGGTCGGCTGCGGGATGCACACCGTGGGAGCGTCGCACTGGGCATGCGACACCGCCGGGGCCAGAAGCGCGGCCACCAGGAACGCGGTGAGAGTGAGGATTCGTTTGCCAATGGTCATGACGACCTCCAAGGAGGGGACTCCCGGCGTTGGGCTTCACGCATCAGGCGCGACAGCCGCGCGGGCCATCAAAGATAGGCTAATTGGGAGAGGGAGGTCCAGTTCAATCCGGCAGCCGATGCCGATGCAACCTCATGGGAGAGACGGGGTCAGCGCCCGGATCGCAACCGCAGCTGATTTTCGGATGGTTCCCAAACAGCTTGTGGGTGATGCGACGATCCACTCGCCCTGAACCGGTGTATTCTGCTTGGAGCTGCCCTCATTTCAACGAAAATTGGGACTCACTCATTCGGCGTATTTCACCCGAGCCGACCAAACGTTCTAGTCGGAGCTAACCCCGTCACAAAGGAGATTCGAACATGCGAGTGGCAAAAGAGGACGTGGACGTCCGGATGGAGATTCCCGGCGCAGTGATCCGCCAGCGAACGGAATTTGGAGACGTGAGCGGATTCGGCAAGATCAGCGGCGAGTATTTCACTCTCTCGGCGGGCGTCGATACCACGCCGCTCTTCCAAGGCCTGGAAGGCAACCTCTGCCAGTGCCCCCACTGGGGGTTCGTCTTGCGCGGCCAGCTCACTACGATCGACGCGAAGGGCGCGCAGGAGACGGTGAAGGCGAATGACCTCTTCTACTGGCCGCCCGGGCACAACGTCAAGGTCGACGCCGACGCGGAGATCATCATGTTCAGCCCCCAGCGCGAGCACAGCCAGGTCATCAACCATATGATCGAGAAGGTAAAGGGCTAAGAAGACCGCGAGCCTTCCGCGCCTGCGCGCTCGCCGACCAGGCGGGCCGCAGCGCGAGGCGTTCGCTCTGCCTCGCGAGCACCGGGTCGAATCGAGCCGGCTTCAGTTCGGCATGCTCATCCGGAACTGCGGGTTGCCGGTCTGCCACAGGCAGAATGCGTACATGTTCGCGAAGTTCCGGAAGGCGACCTTCTTGTCCTCCGTGAAGTGCCCGTTGTCGTAGTTCACCTGCAGGAAGACCGGCTTGCCCGAGGACGTCGCGTGCTGGAGCGCGGCAGCGAACTTCGCTGGCTGCCACACGATCACGCGCGGGTCGTTGAAGCCACCGACGCAGATCACGGCCGGGTACTTCGTGTCATCCTTCACGTGCTGGAACGCGTCCATCTCCATGAGCCCGCGACACTCCGCGGAATCCCTCACGGTGCCGAACTCGGGCGTGTTCACGGGCCCGTTCGGTGAGTTCTCCAGGCGCAGGGCGTTCGCGCACGGCACGTTGCAGATGGCGGCGCCGAACAGGTCCGGCCGCTCGGTGATGGAACGGCCGACGAGGATGCCGCCCGCGCTCGTGCCCCCGGCAAATAGCTTCGGCGGACTGGTGTACTTGTGATCAACCAGGTACTCGGCGCACGCGAGGAAGTCGTTCCAGGTGTTCGCCTTCGTAGCCTTGTAGCCGGCGTGATACCACGCGAAGCCCTTCTCGCCGCCACCGCGCACGTGCGCCACGGCCACGACCACTCCGCGCTGGACGAGCGCCAGGTTCATGATGTTGAAGCTCGGCGTGCGCGAGATGCCGTAGGCGCCGTAGCCGGAGAGATAGCAATTCGCGCTGCCGTCGAGCGGGGTGTTCTTCTCGTGGAGAATGGTGAGCGGGATCATCGTGCCGTCCTGCGCCCTCGCCTCCACTTCCTCGACCGCGACGTCGTCGAGACCCGGGTAGCTGGCCTGCACGTCGAGCGGGCTCGTGGACAGCTTGTTCGTGGCGACGTCGAGCTCGTAGCGCCGGGGCGGCTTGTTCCACGACGTGAGGATCACCTCCGCGTCGTTCGACGTGGCGTCGTAGCCTGACGCGCCGACCGTCCCCTTGCCCGGCAGTGTCACCTCCTCGGGCTTGAGATTGGCGAAAGCGGCGCGATAAAGCCGCGCGTTGACCCCGTCGGTGGTCGTGACCAGCAAGTCATCGCGCGTACGTCCCAGCCCGATGATCACGTTCTCGCCCTCGGGCACGACCTCCTTGGCCCCGCTCACGTCGGGGCGCAGCAGGCTCATGGCCAGGACGCGATAGCGCGGCGCATCCCGGTGCGAGCGCATGTACAGCATGTCCCCGTGGGCCACGAACGACACGACCTGGTCCGCGGGCTTGAGCAGGGGCCTCCATGCAATGATCGGTTTCAGCAGTTCGCTCGCCGGGGCGAAGAACACCGTCAGTTCGTTCCGGACGGTGGAGGCGGTCCCGAAGACGTACTTGAAATCGTCGCTGAACTCCACCTCCGGAATGTCCTCGGCCTTCATGCCCAGCGCCGGGTACTTTGCCGCCGAGAGGACGACCGGGTCGCTCTTCGGGTCCGTGCCGACGGCGTGATAGCAGGTCCGGGTGTTGAGCTCGCGGTCCGTGTCATGCACGTCCGTCGAGTTCATCAGGTTGTACGTGAAGCCCGCGCCGTCCTTCGTCCAGCCCCCGATGCCCTGCCAGCTCGGCGCGATGCTCTCGGGATAGAACGTCCGGTCCCCGACGTTCATGATGCGAATCGTGGCCGACTCGGAGCCGCCCTCGGCGACGCCGAGCGCGACCTTCTTGCCATCCTCGGTGACGGCGTAGAACGAGAGCGAGACGCTTTTCCCCGCCGCACCCTCCGTGGGGTCGAACAGCACGGTTTCCTTCCCGTTCAGCCCCTCGCGATAGAAGAGACGTCCGACGCTCTCGCTGGGCAGCGTCTTCTTGTAGAAGACGCGCCCGCCCTTCCTCGTAACCGAGGTGATGCTCGCCGGCCGCAGGGCATCGAGGCGCACGAAGTCATTCATCAGGGCGTCGCGCCCCGGGATCCGATCGAGCCCGCTGCTCGTGAGGTCGGCCTGCGACTTGAGCCAGCCCTGGACCTCGCTGTCGGCGACATTCTCGATCCAGCGATAGTTGTCCACGACCGGGACGCCGAAGTACGTGTCCGTCACCGGCGCCTGGCGGGTGGGCGGGTAGCTCCATGGTTGCGCGGATGCGGCACCGCTCGCGGCGGCTGCGAGAATCACGGTGAGGAGCGCGGAACGGACGACGATACGCATGGGGCAACCTCCCTGGCGGGCACCGGGTGAGCGGGTCGAGGGAGATAAGGTACACCGTTCCGCGCAGCCACGCGACTGGCGGCGCGACCCGGTGCCGCACGGCTCAAGCGACGTGGCTCAGGTCGGCGAGCAGCCTGGTCACAGGCTTGCACTGCGGATTGGCAACAGAGGCACTTCGGGAAGCCCACCCAAACCAGGTCGCGTTAGCGCCTGCCCGCGGGGGGGGACGTGCCGGCCGGTCCACCCATGCCGGCGTCACTACGGCCTCGCTCACGGAGCCATGTGTAGCCGAGGCCCAGTACGACTCCGTAGAGACCATGGCCCATGAGGCTGCCCATCGCGACCGGGCGCATTTCGGGCATCTGGAGTGGGGCGAACGCGGGCATCCCGAGAAGGACGGGCATCAGGATGATTCCACCGAGCACCCACCAGACGAGCCCGTAGAGGATGCCCCAGACGGCGCCCGACCGGGCGCCGCGCACTCGGTTTCCGAGGAGCCAACCGAAGAGGGCTCCGATGACCATGCTATTGAATAGATGGTAAAGCCAACCCACGGCCAGGTTGTCCGAATGGACCACGCGCGCGACCATGGCCATCATCGGCATGCGCATGCCGCCGGGGGCGGACGTGGTCATCATCTGCATCAACATGCCGAAAAGGATTCCAGCCCCGAGGCCGGCGACAATTCCTGCTCCGATTTTCGATCGCACGAAACATTCCTCCCACCGGGTGGCTGTCGCCACGGTCTGCCTACGGCACCGGGAGCACCCTGTGACTGAACCGTCCCGGAATTCCCGGCGTCGTGGGCACATCCGGCGCAAGGCGGCAGAGGGCCGGGGACAATCCCCAGCCCTCCAGGTCTTACCGGGTATTGATCGGGATTAGCGGACACTCGAACCGTTTGACAACCCCTCCGATGCGCACCTCACCACGCCCCGCCGCAGCGAGGATATCCTCGGCGTTCGTGAATTGGCGTGGCGCGATCGTAAGGAAGGTGATCGGGTGGACTTCCCAGCGTCCGCCCCGATAGCCGGCTTCCCCCGGGGCGGCCTCGGAGACTGCCTTCAAGCCCGCACCGAGCGGGTAGATCGCGTTGAACAGGCCATGGTTGGGGAGATCGGTGGGCGTATTGACCCCCGTGTAGAGCACGTCGTGGGCGTAGATCATGTTGCTCGGGGGACCCTGTTGGGCCACGGCCGCGCCTGTGATCGCGACCAGGAAGGTCATGACGAGAACGGCGGAACCGAATGAGTGGTGCATGTTGCGATTCTCCTTTGGGATGAGAGTCTTCCCGGTTCCTCGCTCACCTCCGGCCAGAGCGCTCGATGTCGGTCGCTCCGTGGCGGCGGGCAAATTGAAAACGTGAAACGCTTCGGCGAGTGACCCACTATCGAGCAGGGTGGCTCGTTCGCCGGTCCATTCGGCCAGCGTGTTTTTGGCTTCCTGCGCCCTTGACAATGTCGTAACATCTCTGCCTCTCGCGCCCGCTCGGAGGCGCGGACAACTACCCCCTCCCGCAGGAGGATCACGTGAGAATCCCCCATCTCAGGATGTACGCACTCGGGGCGCTGTTCGCGCTGCTCGCGCCCGGATGTTCGAAGTCCCCTTCGAATCTCGCGGGACCGCAGCTCGGCAGCTCTACCGCACCGGCGTCGGTGATCACTCGAACGGCCGGCGGAAAGGCTATCGACGGTGCCTACATCGTCGTGTTCAAGCAGACGGTAGGGGACGTGGACCAGGTCGTGGATGAATTGGATGCGCGCCACGGCATCGCGGCACAGTTCCGCTACAAGCACGCTCTCCGGGGGTTCGCCGCAAAGTTGCCTGCGGCGGTGATCGATGCGCTGCGGAACGATCCGCGCGTCGCCTACATCGAACAGGATCAGATTGCGCACGCGGTGGGAACTCAGACCAATCCCCCCTCGTGGGGATTGGATCGCGTCGATCAACACTCGCTTCCGCTGGACAACTCCTACAGCTACAACCAGACAGGCGCCGGGGTCGACGCTTACATGATCGATACCGGCATTCGTTTCACGCACACGGATTTTGGCGGCCGGGCAGTCAAAGGAGTCGATGAGATCACTCCGGGAGGCACCGCGGACGACGGGAATGGCCACGGCACGCACACGGCCGGCACGACCGGTGGCACCTCGTACGGCATGGCGAAGGGCGTTCGCCTGATCGCGGTGCGGGTGCTCGACAACAGCGGTTCCGGCTCCTATTCACAAGTCATCGCGGGCGTGGACTGGGTGACGGCGGACCACACCACGCGCCCCGCGGTGGCGAACATGTCGCTGGGCGGCCCTATCTCGACGGCGCTCGACGCCGCTGTGAGGAATTCCATCGCAGATGGCGTCACCTATTGCGTGTCAGCCGGTAATTCTTCCGTCGACGCATCGACCCAGTCGCCGGCGGACGTGGCGGAGGCCATTACCGTCGGAGCCACCGACATCAGCGATGGGTTCGCCAGTTTCTCGAATTTCGGCAGCATTGTGGACATTCAGGCCCCCGGTGTGAATATCACGTCGGCCTGGAACACTTCGAACACCGCAACCAACACCATCTCCGGCACTTCCATGTCGGCGCCGCACGTGGCCGGAGCCGTGGCGCTCTACCTCGAAGCCAACCCCTCGGCGACGCCCGCCCAGGTTGCAAGCGCCCTGGCTTCGACGGCGTCGGTGAACAAGATCAGCGGTTTGCCGGCCGGCACGGCGAACCTGCTGCTCTACTCGCTCATCGTCACCGGTCCGCCTCCGCCTCCGCCGGCGGCACCCGTGCTCCTGACTCCGGCGAACGGTGCCACGGGTGTCTCCACCAGCCCCACGCTGTCCTGGAACGCATCGTCCGGGGCTTCCACGTACGAGGTCCAGGTTTCGACCAGCCCCACGTTCACGACGCTGGTCAGCGATCAGCCCGGCCTCACGGGGACCTCGACCACGGTGGCTGGCCTCGCCAGCACCACGCTTTACTACTGGCGGGCGAACGCGACGAATGCGGGAGGCACCAGCGGATGGTCCACGGTCTTCAGCTTCACGACCGGAGCCGGCAGCCCGCCGGCCGCGCCGACGCTGGTCTCGCCAACGAGCGGATCCACGGCGGTGTCGAGAACCCCCACGCTGTCTTGGAATGCTTCGGCTGGAGCGAGTTCCTATCGGGTCCAGGTCTCCACCAGTTCGTCGTTCACGACGACCGTGTATGACCAGGCGGGGATCACCTCGACCTCGGTGACGCTGCCGCAGCTCGGCAGTCGGATCACGTACTATTGGCAAGTGAATGCCACGAACACCAACGGTACGAGCGCGTACTCGGCGACCTGGAACTTCAGGACTCGCAAGTAACGCACCACGCCCGGTGTGGGCTGACTGATCGAACGGTCACCGTCAGCCGATGCAATCATGAGAGCATGGAAGGCGTCTCCTCACGGGGACGCCTTCCTGTTCTGTGGTCCACGCTGCAGTATTACCGGCCGATTGGTCCGAACCCTCTTCCAAAGGCATCAGGAAGCGGGGCCCCGCGAGGGGTCTGGGACGGTAAGGATGCGAACGGAGCGGAATCTCGGGCCAGGGTCCAGTTCTACCGGCTCAAGGCAGACGAGTGGTCGAGCGAGAAGAACCGGGTCGTGATCCAGCAACATCTGCCCCCGCGAGCCAGGTCGCCGAGGGGCGGTGCGGTTTTCGCCATTGGTGGCGCAACCCTCGTCGTCAAGGCGAGCACAACCGCGAGGCGCAACGCCATGATCGGGGCCGAAAGCGTGCGGCGCCCAGGTTCACGCCGGTCGTCGTAGGAGTCCGATGGTTGTTTCCGGACTCGGCACCCTGCAATCAGGCGTACCTGACAGCCTCGTCAGGGATTTCCCGGGTTGCCTCCTGCGAAGGCCGGCAGTACGGATCTTGGTGCCCGCACGGCATGGACGGAGTTGCTCTCCCGCGGGCTGGACGCGGCGGCGGTGAAAGGGGAACGGCGGGTGAATTCGAACTCTCGCCTCTCGACGTTGTTCTCGCCGCCCATCGTGCACGTCGATCGCCGCTTCGATTCCACGGTGGGGTTCACGACACGCTGCGTTTGAACCGGTGGTGGCCCGGGCTGGCTGCTTGACGCTTACAGGAGGATGACGAACATGACTGAGAAGAGTTTGTACGAACGGCTTGGCGGCGTTTTCGCCATCGCGGCGGTGGTTGACCACTTCAGCGATGCGGTTGTAACAAATCCGATTGTGGGGAAGACCTCGAAGAACCCAGCGCTCCGGGAGTGGCACACGAAGAGCCTGGACCGGTTGCCGGGCCTCAAGTTCATGCGAACCCTCTGGGTTTGCGCGGTCGCGGGAGGCCCATTCGAGTACACGGCCACGAGGCCAGGGACAACGGGCTTGGGTCTCGAGGAGGCGCATCGTCAGCTCAAGATCTCGCCCGAGGAGTTCGACGAGGTTGCAGCCGAGCTCAAGCGCAGTCTTGACTTTGCCAAAGTGCCTGGACGCGAGGAGGATGAAGTGCTCGCCGCCTTCGCAGCCCATAAGAACGAAGTAACGGCCGGCTACATGGCGGCAGCCCAGTAGAGGCCTCGCGCCTGACGATAGCGCGCATCGGCGGCGTTCGAGTGAGCACGGGCAAGACGTCCTCCTGCGATCTCAGGGTCGGCGGCCGAGGAAGATCTCGTCGAACCGCCCGGCCTCGTCGAGGGGGCGTGCGATGATGTCCGCCCGATAGCCCGCTTCGACCAGCAGTCGGAGCCAGGTGTCGCGCGCGAAGAGGCCCTGTACATGGCGGTCGTGGACTGACTGAATGGATTGGCCGTCGCGCAACAGGAAGGCGAAGTCGACGACGTACGTCTGGTCGTTCGGGTCCGGGTCGTGATGCCATTCGAGGCAGCGAAGAGCGCGCGGACCGTCGTCGCCCTGGATCACACCCCATCGTTCATGAAACGATTCGCGCAGGCAATCGGGCGCGAAGATCGCCGCCCCACCCGGACGAGTGTGGGCGAATGCGCTGGCCATGGCGGCTCTCAAGTCTTCCTCGCACGTCATGTAACTTACTGCGTCATGCAGGAGGACAGCATCGAACGTGCGGCTGAGCCTCAGCGTGCGCAAATCCCCGACAACATGCTCACATTCGGGATTGAGGGCGCGGCTGAGCGCGAGCATCTCTTCTGAGATGTCGGAGAGCGTGCAGTCGAAGCGGCGCTTGAGGTAGGACGCATTGTGGCCAGCGCCGGCGCCGAGTTCGAGCAGAGTCGTGGGCCGCGGCGAGACGGCGCGTTCGAAAGCCGCCTGGTAGCACGCCGCTTCGCCGGCATGGCTCTCGGGCGGGTCCATCAGGCGGTACCAGGGCACCAGGTCGCAGTATAGCAGTGGCAGCATCACGGACTCAGTCTCGCACAGGAACGCTCCGACGGCCGAGCTAGTCTTCCTTGGTGACCAGACCTGTGCCCAAACGAACCGGTGCTGGATCGACCACTTCGGTCTGGATGGACACGAGCACGACTCCCGCGCTTGAGCGCCAGACCAGGAATCTCGAAGCAGACGTGTGCGTGGTGGGGGCCGGTATCGCCGGGCTCACCACGGCCTACCTGCTGGGCCGGGAAGGCCGGAAGGTGATCGTGCTCGACGGCGGTTCGATTGGCGCCGGAGAGTCTGGCCGGACCACCGCTCACCTAACGAATGCCCTCGATGATCGCTACCTGGAGATTGAGAAGGTTCATGGTCGCGCGAAGAGCCGCCGGGCAGCGGACAGTCATACGCAAGCCATTGAAACCATTAGCCGGATTGTTGCTGCCGAAGAGATCGACTGTGATTTTGATCGAGTCGACGGCTATCTGTTTCTTACCGCGGATCACGCCGCGAAACTCCTGCAGCAAGAGTTGGCCGCCGCTCATCGCGCCGGCCTGGCCGACGTCGAACTACTGCCCGATGGCCCCGACCCGAAGTTGCCTCTTGGTCCCTGCCTGAAGTTCACGCGGCAAGGGCAATTTCATATTCTCAAGTACTTGAGTGGCTTGGCCGCGGCGATCGAACGGCAGGGCGGAAAGATCGTGACTGGCGCGCGGGTCGATTCGGTCAAGAGCAAGAGCCACGTCCACATCGGAACAAAACAAGGTCATCGCGTCACCTGCAGAGCGGCCGTCATGGCCACGAACACGCCGGAGATCGCCCCGCACGTCGGCCCTTGCTTTCGAGCCCGAGTCCGTGGAGCTCCGGTCAGTCGGGAGCCGGGGGGAGGGGATCCCGCGCAGTTCTTGCTCCGAGCCATGCGCGCACCTCGCCCATCGCCTCGCTGTGGGTGAGCGCGCGACCCGAGGCCTCTGCAGCCTTGAATCGGCCGTCCTGCAGCCGCTCGCATGCCCCTTGAATCCAGGTTGTGATGAATTTCTCATCCACAGGATCGCGCCGGAGCCCCATCTGCTCGCGCGCCTTCTCCGCCGCGCCCCAGATTCGCGCGGCGCGCTCATCTTCCGCCCACGCGCAGGCCAGGGCGGCTGCCACGTCGAGGCTGCCCTGCGTTCGGACCTTCGAGCCCACGGCCTCCGCGATCGCCGCGACTTCCATGAGTTGCTCGCGCGCCAAATCGAGGTTGCCCCGGCGGATTGCAACCCGGGAGAGATTGAGCAGGATGGCAGCCGTATTGTCGGCGTCTCCACGGCGGCGGGTGAGCGCCAGGGCCTCCTCGTAGAGCAGAGCCGCGCGATCGAGCTCGCCGTCGAGTCGGAGGATCTCCGCGAGCCCGTTGAGGGCGGTGCTCAGCCAACGCTCGTCGCCCACTGTACGGGCAAGCACGAGCCCCTGTTCTCCGTGTGCGCGCGCCCGTGAATAATCCTCTTCCGCCCCGGCCACGATGGACAGAAGCGTGAGCGCCCGGACGATCCCGATCGGGTCGGCCAGGGTCTTCGCAGTGCCGAGGCTCTCCTCGGCATGCCCTCGCGCCTCGCCATACTCTCCACGGAAGTACGCGAGCGCCCCGGCCACGTAGGACGCGAGCGAGTGATCCGACGTCCTCGCCGCTCCCTTCGTTCGATCAAGCAATTGTCGGCTCACCTGGTACCCCAGCTCGAAGAAGCCGCGCCTGCGCCAGTAAGGCCAGGCGACTGCAAGCAGACGGAACCCCTGATCGGGGTCGCCCTCCGCATGAGGAGCCCACGCCAGCGCCGAGAGCAGGTTCTCGTGCTCCTGATCGAGTCGCGCGAGTCGCAGGGCCTCCTCGGGGAGGTTGAGCTGCGGGCTCGCGGTCGCCACAAAGCCGACAAGGTAATCGAGATGCCGTGAGCGGGCGGCTTCCCCACCCCCCGACTCGTTCAGTCGCTCCTGTGCGTACTGCCTCACGGTTTCGAGCATCGTGTAGCGGATCGTGCCATCCGAGACCCGTTGGATCAGCACGAGCGATTTGTTCACGAGGTGTTCGAGGAGTTCGAGGAGTTCGAACTCATCCCCGCCCGCCCACGCAATGCGCGTCGCCGCAGCCAGCGTCCACCCGCCCGCGAAGACCGAAAGCAGGCGCAAAAGCGATTGCTCGCGCTCCGACAGAAGATCGTAGCTCCACTGCATCGTAGCCCGGAGCGTCTGATGGTGTGGGAGCGCCGTCTTGCTTCCTCCGGTCAGGAGGCGGAAGCGATCGTCCAGCCGGGCGCAGATTTCCTCTACTGAGAGCAATCTCACCCTTGCCGCAGCCAGCTCGATTGCGAGCGGGATGCCATCCAGCTGTCGACAGAGATCCGCCACCGCTGGTGCGGATCCCGGTGTGATCGCGAAGTCCGGGTCGACCGCGCGCGCCCGATCGATGAAAAGCTGCACCGCTTCCGATGCTTCGATGGCCCGCAGATCCCCGTTGAGTTGCGTGGTGGGTAAGGACAAGGACCTTACGGCAGTGGAGTGCTCCCCCTCGATGCCGAGACCCTCGCGACTGGTTGCCAGCAACTTGACGGCCTCGCAGGATGCCAGGATCGTATCTGCCAGCTCGGCACATGCCGAGAGGACGTGCTCACAGTTGTCGAGCACGATGAGCGCCCGGCGTTCCCTCAGATGCTCCAGCAGGTTTTCCAGCAGGGGAACGCCCGGGGATTCGCGAACGCCGAGCGTCGCCGCGAGAGCCGGAAGCACGCGGCCGGGATCCTTGAGCGGAGCGAGCTCCACGAACCACACTCCATCCGCGAACGAATCGCGCAGACTCTCGGCCAGGCGAATGGCGAGTCGCGTCTTGCCACACCCTCCGATCCCTGTGAGCGTGAGGAGGCGATGGTCGTGCAACCACGGCGCGCATTCGTTGAGCTCGGCCTCTCGCCCGATGAACCGTGAGCGCGGCCTTGGCAGGTTGCCTGGCGCGGGAGTGGAGCGAGCCAGGGGGGTCGAGACCGAAGTTCCAGCCACGGCCACCGCCAGCGCTTCGGCAAAATGGGCGGCGGTTGGATAGCGATCCCGCGGATCCTTCGCGAGGCTCTTCGCGACGAAGTCCTCGATCCCTCTCGGAAGTGAGGGGCACAGCTCCAGGATCGACGGGGGTTCCTCGGTGAGGTGTTGCCGCATGACTCCCGAAGCCGTCGGCGAAGTAAAGGGGGGCCGTCCTGCGAGCATCTCGTAGAACAGGCAGGTCAGGACGTAGAGGTCCGACCGACCGTCGACGTCGCCCCCGCACGCTTGTTCGGGGCTCATGTAGCGCGGTGTGCCCACCGCGATTCCGAGCCCGGTCCACGCGCGGGTCGCATGCTCCTCTCCGCGCGCCCCGGGCGCTCCGGTTCTCCGCACAATCCCGAAATCCGCGACCAGGGCCATCCCGTCCGACAGGAGAATGTTCTCGGGTTTCACGTCGCGATGGACGAGCCCGTGCTGGTGGGCGTGGCCGAGGGCGCTTGCGATTTCGCGGGTCAAGCGATGTGTGACGTCGAGCGGGAGCTGCTTCTCACGGTTGAGCCGAACACGCAGCGACTCGCCCTCGATGAAAGGCATGACGTAATAGAGGGACTCACTCGCGGTACCTGAGTCGAACAGGGGCAGGATGTGAGGGTGGGTCAAGCGGGCGGGGACTTCAATTTCGACGAGGAACCGCTCGGTGCCGATTGCCTGGGCGATCTCAGGCATCAGGAGCTTGATCGCGACCTTGCGGCCGTGCTTGAGATCGTCCGCGAGATAGACGGTCGCCATGCCGCCACGGCCAAGCTCGCGCTCGATCCGATAGCGGTCAGCTAGCGAGTCCCGGAGGCGCTGCAGGACATCGGCCAAGGTAAACCCTCGAAGTGCGAATGAAGCCGAAGCCTAGCACACGATCAGGCGGCCGCACCCACTTCACCAATCGGTGGAGGAGGTGTTTTCGTTCCGCGTTGAGATCGGACTCGAACCCGCGATTGAATTCGGCGAGCAGGCGGGCGACTTCGTTCGCAAGGTGCGAGCGGCTCTTGGAGATGCAGGGCGCAACATCGCCGTGCCTGCACAGCGAGGGATCGTCCAGGAGCAGTTGCGGCGGCCCCTGGAGGAAGGGCCGCCGCGTCCCGCGATCGCCGGGGTACCGAGTCTACTTGCCGCCCTTGATCGGTTTGCCAGCCGCGGGCTTCGCCTTGGCGGTCGCGGCGGACTTCTTCTGATTCTTCTGTGCCGCGTCCTGCTTCATCTGACGTTCTTTGGACTTCGGAGACTTGTCGCCCATGGAGCACCGCCTGCAGGTTCGAGTGAGCATTGAAATGATCGACTGCGCGGCCGGATCACCGTCGCCAGACTAGCGATCCAGGAGGACGGCCCACGCCGAAATCGGGCCGCCCGGTCCGGGAGCAGCGTACCGCTTTCGGTCGTCCAGAGCATGCGTTTCGCGAGCGCGGAGGGTTTGCGCTGGTGGCCGATCCAACCCGCCCGCCGTCTTGACGGAGGGACGATCCCGGCCGCATGATCTTGGGCCCCAGTTGGTCCACGGCACAGCTCCCGATCCTTGTCCCCCATGCCTGTGGGAGGCTCTTCGATGATTCCCCGCAACAAAGCGGTCTCGTCGGCACTCTGGGGACTCTTTGTTGTCCTGATCGCGGCATCCCCCGGGCTCGCATCCGCTGCGGCCGGTCCGATCTTCCGCGCACCCGGCTACGAGTTTGGCCCGGGCGGGTTCACCTACTCCCTCGCCCTCGCCGACCTGAACGGCGACGGTATCGCCGACATGCTTGCCGGCGGGAAGCCGATGGGTGTCGCCGTTGCCCTCGCAGCGGGCGGAGGTGCGTTCGCCCCATTCGTCTCTTCCTTCGGATCGTCGCGCACGATGGACCTGGTGGTCGGCGACTTCGACGGCGACGGGCGACTCGACATTGCCGGCACCCGCTACGCCGACGGCGCGACCGCCGACTCGGGATCCGTGTTCCTGGCCTGTGGCGACGGCAATGGCGGATGGTCGTCGTACTTCGAGGCTCCGACCAGCGCCGCGGGCCTGGTCGTCTCCGCGGGGGACGTGAATCACGACGGTCGCAGCGACCTCGCGACCACGTTCTATTACGCGGACAGCGTCGGTGTCTTTCTCGGGCGGCCGGATCGCACGCTGGAGTTCAAGAGCGGGTGCGCGGTGCTCCCGGGGAGCTGGGGCACGACGCTGGGCGAGGTCACCGGCGATGCGAACCCTGACCTGGTGGTGGGCGAGGCGGACTCCTCCCGCGTGGCCGTGTTCCCGGGCAACGGTGACGGTACATTCGGCGCACGCTTGGAATCCCCCTCCGCGGGATTCGTGCCCCACGTCGGCCTGGTGAGTCTCGGGCCGCTCCTGGCGCCCCGCCTCATCACGAGTGGCAACCAGAGCAACTTCAGCCAGGCAGCCTTGGGCGGGGGATCCTTCGGCGCGCCGGTGACCGTCCCGAATTCGAGCGGCGACGGCTGGGGAGGCCTGGCATTCGGCGACCTGAACGGCGACGGCAACACCGACTTCGTCACCACGAGTCACCTCACCTCGGCCGGAGATTACGTGTCCGCCCATCTTGGTGACGGGCTCGGAGGCTTCGGGACGGCTGCGAGGTCCGGGGTCGTGAACGGCTTCGGCGACTACAGCACGAATTCCCTGGGTGACGTCGACGGGGGCGGTCACCTCGACGTCGCCTTTGCGGCCCGATTCAGCTACCACGTCGTGCTTGCGCTGGGCAATGGCGACGGGTCGTTCGGCGGCCCACGTCAACCGCCGGCCTTATCTGCATCGTTGTTCCGGTCCGTCGCCGTCGGCGATTTCGACGAGGACGGAAAGCGGGACGCGGCGGCCTCGGATCAGACCTCGGGGCAGCTCGGAATCGCGCACGGCAATGGCGACGGAACCCTTGGAGCGATCGCGCTCGGCGGCAACGGCACCTCGTTCTACAGTGAACTGGCCGCCGCGGACTTCGACGGGGACGGCCACCTCGACCTGGTTGGTGTCTCGACGAGCCCTGTGCTCCGCTTCCTGAAGGGACACGGCAATGGCGCGTTCGACGCGCCCACGACGTTCGTGCTCGGAGGTTCGCCACAGGCTCCGACGCTCGTGGACCTGGATGGCGACGGCAAGCTCGATGTCGTCGTGCCGTGCAGCGGCGGGTCGGAGTTGGACGTGTACCTGCAGGGCCCGGGTGGGCTTTCGCCCCGGGTCGTCCAGGCCGTGCCGGCGGGGCCGTTCGCGGTGCGCTACGAGGACGTGAATCACGACGGGAAGCTCGATCGGGTGCTTACGTGCACGAGCGGTCTCGTCGTGCAGCTGAACGATGGGTCAGGCGGTTATCTCCCCGCAGTTTCCCATCCGCTCACCAGTACGCCCGGCGATTTCGCCCTCGCCGACCTCGACGAGGATGGAAATCTCGATGCGGTCGTGGCGCGCGGCGGCAGTGGGACCTTCCCCACCCTTACGATCCTGCACGGGTACGCGGACGGGAGATTCGACTCTGACGCGAGCCTCGACCTGACTTGGGCCAGGAACCAGCTGCTCGCCGATCCGGTCAGCCCGCGTCGCGTCGTGGCGCTCGATCTCGATGGCGACGGCCACGTGGACCTGGCGGCGCTCGACAACTCCGGGCGCGCGGGCGTGCTCGCACTGCGCGGGCACGGTGATCGCACGTTCGGCCGTTCCGAAGTGAACTCGCTGGGCAACAGCCTGGCCAGCACGCGGTTCGCGGTTGCGGACATGAATGGAGACGGGCGACCGGACCTCGTGTGCACACCCACGCGCCAGGCGGGCTCGGGCAACATGACGACGATCGGTGTCCTGCTCAATGGGACGGGCGGAGTCACCGCCGTGACGCCGACGCCCCGCGGCCCTGGCGCACGGGCCGAACTCGCTCTCTCCGGCGTCGCCCCGAATCCGAGCCCGGGGCGCTTCACGTTCACGCTCACCGCCGCGCGCGCGGGCGAGGCGCAGCTCTCGCTCTACTCGCCCGCCGGTCGCGAGATCTACGCGCGCGATCGGGTGGCGCTCGTCGCCGGTGTGAACCGCGTGACGCTCGATGCGCCTCGGGGCGCGGTGCCCGCAGGCGTGTACTGGCTCCGGGCGAGCCTCGGCGCAGCGCACGCGACGGGCAAGGTGGTCGTGCTCGGGCGGTAGTCAGTCGCGACCGTGAGCGGGCCAGGATTTTGACTCCGGATTATGACGGCCCCGCCTCACCGATTACGTGGAGCCGTACGGCTTGCCCCACGGCCAATCGGCCGCATCGAATCCCGACGCCGTAGACCCCCGCATGATTGTCATTCATGCGAACGATGGCCCTCAGCACCTCGGGAGAGGATCGTGCGGAGTCCGGGTCGAGATTGACCATCGAGCAGCGCACGTCCCGGGCCGTGACACTGATGCTTGGCCCCTGACCCTCGTCACCGAACAAGAGGACGCCTCCGACCCATGGGTCCTCCTGGAGCGGGTCGGGTCGCCGCAGGCGAACCACGATGTTCGGGCGAAAACGACGCACGTCGGCGATGATCCCTGCGGCCGTTCCGATCGCCCGAATCGTCTCGAGGGAGATCACGGAGACGCTGGCGTCGTCGAAGATCCCTTGCCTCATCTCCATCATCTGGACGGGGGCTCCGAGCCGGCGTTCGACCTCACGGGCCAACTCGTCCCCGAGGATCGGCAGCGCCTTGCCTTCGGGCGTCCGAACGTGCGTGGGCAATTGCGCCCGGTCGTCCTGTTCGCGCCAGAAGGGTGTGAAGCGGAGAAGGTCGGGAAGCCTGCTGGCGGACAGCCACGGGAATCCGCCGCGGTCCTCCGTCCTCCGGAACGCGAGACGCCGATCGCCTTCCAGGCCGTGCCAGCCCAACTCGGCCGCATCGAGTTGCTCGCCGGCCATGGATTTCACCGGATATCGGAAGAGCGCTTCGATGTGTCCGATCTCGATCGTCATGCCGCGCCACGGTACACATTCGCAGAACGGCCTTCAATCCCGATGCGGACGTAAGTTTTCCCGCACCGCATTCCCGTCTGGCGCGACTCGCCCCGGGGGTTCTATTCTTGGCGACACCCATGACCACGCCCGGCTCTTCGCAGCCCCGATGACGATCGCTCCCGGCACGCGTCTCGGCCCTTACGAGATCACCGCCCCACTGGGCGCGGGCGGCATGGGCGAGGTGTGGCGCGCCCGGGATACGCGTCTCGGCCGCGACGTGGCGATCAAGGTGCTCCCCGCCGCCTTCGCGGCCGATGAAGCGCTGCGGGCCCGCTTTGAGCGTGAAGCAAAGACGATCTCGAGCCTCAACCACCCGAACATCTGCACGCTCTATGACGTCGGCCGCGAGGGCGAGACCGACTACCTCGTCCTCGAGATGGTCGAGGGCGAGACGCTGGCCGCTCGCCTTGCCCGCGGTCCGCTCCCCACGGGCGAGGTCCTGCGCTATGGCATGCAGATCGCCGACGCACTCGAGAAGGCGCACCGGGCCGGCATCGTGCACAGGGACCTCAAGCCGGGCAACATCATGCTGACGAAGAGCGGTGCCAAGCTCCTCGACTTCGGCCTGGCGCGCAGCGCGTCGTTGGGCCCCGCGGCGGGGGATCGTGCGATCTCGCCCACGATGACCATGCCGCTGACGAAGGAAGGCCACCTCGTCGGCACCTTCCAGTACATGGCGCCGGAGCAGCTCGAGGGTGCCGAGGCGGACGCGCGCAGCGACCTGTGGGCGCTGGGCTGCGTGTTCTACGAGATGGCGACCGCGAAGCGCGCCTTCGACGGCGCGAGCCAGGCGAGCCTGATCAGCGCGATCATGAAAGACGAGCCGCGGCCCATCGGCGAGCTTGCGGCGATGAGCCCGCCCGCGCTCGACCGCGCGGTGCAACAGTGCCTGGCGAAGGACCCGGACGACCGCTGGCAGAGCGCTGGCGATCTGCGGCGCGAGCTGGCGTGGATTCTGGCGTCGGGTTCGCAGGCCAGCGCGATCGCGCCCGGGGTGGCCGGCGCGGGCGGGATCCTGCGTGCCCGAGGCCCGCGGGCGCTGTTGCGGGGCGGGTGGACCCGGGCCATTCCGCTGGTCGTGGGCATGGCGCTTGCGGGGCTCCTCGGGTTGATGCTGGGCCGGGGCCGCCCGGAATCGCCCGTCCGGCTCACGGTGCTCCACGACGGGGCCGGAAGCATCAACCCCGATCCGGTGGACGTGGCCCTTTCGCCCGACGGCGAGAACCTCGCTTACGTGGTCTTCGATTCGACGGGAACGACGCTCTGGGTTCGGCCGCTAGCCGCGGCCCGGGCGCGCGTCCTCGTCCAATCCGCGTCCGTGATCCGCACTCCCTTCTGGTCGCCGGACAGCCGGACCATCGCCTACTTCACCACCGGCGAGGAGGGGCGCCTGTGGAAGGCGTCGCTCGCGGGCGGATCGCCGGCGGCGATCGCCCCGGCCACCGACGGACGAGGCGGCACCTGGAACGCCGATGGCGTGATTCTCTTCGCCCCCGCGCCGAGCGGCCCGCTGTTCCGCGTCCGCGCGTCCGGGGGCGAGGTCACGCAGGCGACAATCCTCGACTCGACCCGCAGCCAGAGCGCCCACCGGGTGCCGCAGTTCCTGCCCGATGGCGATCACTTTCTCTACTCCGCATTGCCGCGGCGAAAGCAGGGAATCGAGGTCTTTGTCGGTTCGCTGCGTTCGGGAAAGTCGGAGCGGCTGGTGACCCTGCCCGTGACGGGGGCCTCGTACGCCGCCCCGGGCTTCCTCCTGTTCGCGCGGGACGGCAAGTTGATGGCCCAGCCCTTCGACGCCGGTTCGCGCAAGCTGACCGGCGAGCCCTTCGAGATCGCGGACGAGCCGGCGCTGACGAACACCACCGGCGGAACCATCGTCTCGGCGTCGCGCAACGGCCGGCTGGCCTGGCTGCCCTACAACCTCGTGGATTCGCGCCTCGAATGGGTCGATCGCGCGGGCCGGCGGCTGGAGACGCTCGAAGCGCCCGACGGCCAGTATGCCGACGTCGTCATCGGGCCGGACGGACATCGCGTCCTCGCGGAGCGCCAGCGCTCCACCGGCGTCAGCGAAGTGATGTACTTCGATCCGGATCGGGGCGGAGCGCTGCGCGTGTCGCCTGCCGGGATCGACAGTTACTCGCCGCTCTGGGCGCCCGACGGCGAGTCGTTCTACATGTGCTCCAACTTGACGGGCCGCGACGAGTTCTACCAGCAGTCGCTCGCGCGTTCGGGGGGGCCGAGGCTCATCCCGACGTCGGATCACCAGTTCAAGCGCCTGCGCGGAGTCCTCCCGGGCGGCCGGACGCTGCTCTACATCGCGCTGGCCGAGCAGACGGGGTGGGACTTGTTCGCGGCCGAGCCCGGCTCGGGTCGCCCGCCCCGCGCCCTGCTCGACGACCCGTCGTACACGGACGCGACCGTCTCCCCGGACGGACGCACGCTCGCGGTGGAAAGCTCCACGTCGGAATCGGTGGAGATCTACCTGGCGCCGTTCGATCGGCCGCTCAGCCAGAAGCGTATCGTCAGTGCAAGCATCGGGAACACGGCGTGGGGCCCGGGCGGACGCGAACTCCTCTACGATCGGCGGGGCCCGGATGGGGTCACGGTGTTCGCCCTTCCCGTCGATCCCGCGGGCGGAGTCGCCACCGGTCCGGCGCATCCCCTCTTCACGCGCCCTGGCATGGCCACATGGGATGCCGCGCCGGACGGACAGCGCTTCCTGCTCTCGGTCGCGGCCCGCGAGGAACGGCCAAACTCCATTCGCGTGGACCTCGACTGGACCAGGCTGCCGCGGGCGAAGTGAACCGCCGGATGGTGTATACTCAACGCCCCCCGATCCGACCGCGGTTCCCAACCGAAGGGAGACTGTCATGCGAGCGCGCCTGCTAATTCCATCCTTGGGCTTCATCCTCTTCGTCCTCGCTGCCGGCCCGACGTCCGCACGGGCCGGGCGGGCGCCGGCCCGCCCCGACGCGGCACCCGTGGAAACTCCTGCAGGGGGACCCATTCGGGCCACCGTCTCCGAATGGGGATTCCTCGTCGTCGGCACGGCGCTCGGAGCCCTCGGTGCTGTCATGATGAGCCGAAGAGTCCGGCGCGGAGCGAACGGTTAGCGGGAGAGGGTCGGCGACCGTGAGCCGGGAACCCGCACGCGCGACCCTGTCCCGCGCGGGTCCCTCGGGCGCTTCCGCCTTCGCATTTCGCTTCGGTGCTCTCGCCGTGCTGTTCGGGCTCGAGCAGCTCCTCTTTCCCGAGGGGAACTTGCCCGTCGCCCGATTGCTCTCCCGGGCCGTGGCCGGGTCGCTGTTTGCCATGGGCTGGCACGGCGCGGCTCATCCCGGTCTGGTTGTCACCTTCGACGGCGGGACGTTCGTGGTCGGACCCGAGTGTACGGGGATCGCCCTGATCGGACTCTTCGGGGCGTTCTGCCTCGCCTACCCCGCTTCGGGTTTCGCCCGCGCCTGGGGCTTCGGACTCGCTGCCGCTGCGATCTCCATGGTCAATTTCGCCCGACTGCTCGCATCCGCGGTGGTGGACCGCTACGCGCCGGGCTGGTCGGAGTTCAGCCATGACTATGTCTGGCAGGTGGGCATGGTGGGCCTCACCGTGGCGCTGGCGTGGTTCTGGACCGTGAGGCTCGGGCGTGCCGCGCGCGCTGGCTAGATTCCTGGTCGGCTCTCTCCTGGGATTCGCCCTGACGTGGGTTTCCCCGTGGAGTGTCCTCGCCCTGCCGGGCTGGTCGGCGTACGGGATCCTGCTGGCGTTGCAGGTCCCGCCCGAGGAGCCACCCACTCTTCTCGGGCGGACGATCTCCTACTCGGGCACGTCCAGCGCGCTGCGGTTGGAGGATCCCTACGTGCTCGGCGGCGTGCCGCTCTCGTTGGGACTCTGGTTCGCCTCGACCCGGCACTCGTGGCGCGATCGCTGGAAACGCGCCGTCGCAAGCCTGCTGGCGCTCGAGCTGTTTGCGGGAGCCGTGATCGCGCTGGTCGTGATCTGCATCCAGCGCGGGTACATGACGACCGTCTCGCGCGAACCCATCGAGTGGGTGGCGCTCTGCTCGATTGCGGCGGTACGTATGCTCCCCGTTGCGCTCTGGCTGGTGCTCGATCCGGCCCAGCCGTTTCGGAATCAGCGCCCCGGGGGGATCCAGCGAGGCGAACCGTGAGTCCGGCCGCAAGGACTTGAACTCCGGATCAAAGCGGTGAGGGTTTGGTCAGGCGTTCGAGGCGAGATGGGTGACGAGGCGGACGGGTTTATCGATAACTCGCCTTGACGCGACCCCATGGGACGATGGCGGGAGCGGTCACAACCGCGGGAGAGTCGCCCGTCGGCGCGAGCCCAAGATAGGGTGAAAATGCGGATGGCGGGAGGACAATCAGGGTGGCCTCGCCCTTGCCAGAGGCGCTTTCCAGGAAGGCGGGAATTGCCTTCGTGGGAACCACGATGTCGTGCGCTCCAAAGAGTGGAACGCGCGGGTCGTACAAAGGCATGGAGATCACGCGGGGCGACCGGCACCCACCCGTCGAGCCCACGATCTGTTGCGTCAGCGGATCCCACGCAGCGGCTGGGTCAGCGGCGATCAGACGTTGAAGCAGGCGGTCCACGGTCCGCAGGTCTGCGCCGCTCGCGCGATCGAAGACGACCCACGTGCTGAGACAGTTCTCCTGGATGGTGAGGTAGTGCCCGGGACGCTCGTCGCCCCGCGAGGATGCCGGCGTGAGCGCGATCCGCAGGCCCAGGTCGCCGCCCGGCGAGACGAGATTCCCCGGGGTCGGGACCGGGACGTAGCCTGTGAGTAGCGGGCCGTAAACCTCGGAGTCGAAAATCCCGTTTCCATTCGCATCGGCAAACGGTTCACCCGGCTCGAAAACACCGCTCTGGTTCAAGTCGGTGAAGGATTCGTGGTCGAGCACGCCGTTGTTTCGCCAGTCCGGTGCCTTGCGCTCGCCGCCGGTGAAGCCCGGGATCGAAGCATCATCCAACCATCGATCGGCGATGATCAGAGGAAACCAGCAGTAGCCCGGATCGTGGGAGGGCGGAGACGCCGCCGCGGGTCCGGCGAGCAGGACGGCGAGGGCAATCGTCCGGGTCACCTCGAGCCATCCGCCGAATCGCCTCGTGGAGTTGCGCAGCAAGTGCATGATCAGTCTCCGATTCCAGGTCGAGGGGCGAATTCCCCCGTCCAAACGGGCCGAAATCGTACACCCGGACTTGACTTGCGTCCAACAGCGCGGCGCGGGAAATTCGCTGCCCGGCCCTTGGAGCTGGCAGGCTCCGGACCTGGGCCCGCCCGGGAACCGAATGCCCCCGATCTCCGTATCCGATCGAGTAACCTGCCGAAGACCCCCAGTTCGACCCTCTTGACCCTGGAGCCCGCGTGAAAGTGAAACGGCGATTCCTCTGGCTGGCGCTCGCACTCATCGTCGTGGCGGGCGTCGCCGCCGTCTTCGTGGCCCGCGCGCGCGGGGGGAAGGACCCCGAGGTCCAGACCTCCAGGGTGAGCCGGCAGCGGATCGTCCAGACCGTCAACGGCACGGGCAAGATCCAGCCCCAGACCCAGGTCAAGATCAGCGCCGACGTGAGCGCGCGCATCACGCATCTGGCCGTCAAGGAAGGGCAGTGGGTCGAGAAGGGCACGCTCCTCGTGACGCTCGACCGGGATCGCTATCTCGCCGCGGTCGAGAGCGCCGAGGCGAGCGTGCGCTCCGCCCAGGCGAACGCCACGCTCACCAGCCAGAACATGGACAACGCGCAGCGCGAGTTCGAGCGCTCGAAGTCGTTGCTCGCCCGCGGCCTCGAGGCGCAGTCGATCTTCGACGCCAAGCAGACTGCCTACCAGGTCGAGGTGCCGCGCCACCGGGCGGCGATCGAGCAGGTCGCGCAGGCGCGGGCCGCGCTCAAGCAGGCGCGCGTCGATCTCTCCAAGACCACGATCTACGCCCCCATGTCCGGCACGGTCAGCGAGCTCCGGAAAGAGGCGGGGGAGATCGCGCTCGGCTCGCAGTTCCAGTCCGACCTCATCCTCGTCATCGCCGACCTGTCCGTGATGGAAGCCCAGGTCAACGTCGACGAGAACGACATCGTCAACATCAAGCCCGGCGAGACCGCCGAGATCCAGGTGGACGCGCTGCCCGGGCAGAAGCTCACCGGCGTCGTGCGCGAGATCGGCAGCAGCGCGAACGCGTCGGGTCAGGGCACGACCGAGCAGAAGACCGAGTTCGAGATCAAGATCGGCATCACGGATCCGCCCACGACGCTGCGGCCCGGGATGACGGCGACGGCGGACATCGTGACCAGGACCAATGCGAGCGCGCTCAGCGTCCCCTTGCAGTGCGTCGCGCTGCGCACGGTCGACCAGCTCATGAAAAAGGGTGAGAAGCACAAGGCCGCCGCCGCCCGCTACAAGCCCGACCGCGACGGCTTCGTCGAGGTCGTGTTCGGCGTCGAGAACGGCCACGCCGTCGCCCGGCAGGTCACGACCGGCATCCAGAGCCAGGACCTGATCGAGATCCTGAGCGGTCTCAAGGAGGGCGACGAGGTCGTCTCCGGCAGCTACCGCGCGATCTCGAAGGATCTCGCCAACGGCGCGGTCGTCCGCATCAACAACGAGCGCTCGCCCGAGAAGCCCGACGCGACCGCGGCAAGGCAATAGGAGAGCGACCCATGAAGCTCCCGGTCGTCGCCCGCGAGTCGCTCGCGATCGCCTTCGGCGCGCTCCGCGCCAACAAGGGCCGGGGCGCGCTCACGACGCTCGGCATCGTGATCGGCATCGTCGCGGTGGTGACCACGATGACGGCGGTCAACGGGCTGCAGAACCGCTTCCGCGAGAGCCTCTCCGCCGTCGGCACGGACGTGATCTACGTCTCGCGCATGCCGTGGGTCGTGCTCAACGATTTCTTCCAGTACCGCAATCGGCCGCACCTCGACCTGCACGAGGCGCGCGCGCTCGAGGCGCGCCTGCGGGGCCGGGCGCTCGTGAACCCGACGCTCTCGACGCGCTCCGACGTCAAGTACATGTCGGAGACCACCGAGGGCGCGACGATCCTCGGCACGACCGAGAAGCAGCTCCAGATGTCCGCCGCCGAACCGGAGGTGGGGCGCTTCCTGATGCCGCTCGACGTGTTCTCGAAGCGGCGCGTGTGTGTGATCGGCTCAGAGCTCAAGGACGGCCTGTTCCGCGGAACGAACCCCCTGCGCAAGGCGATCAGGATCGGGCGCACGAATTTCGAGGTGATCGGCGTCATGGAGAAGCAGGGCAGCAGCTTCATGGGCGGGCCCGACTTCGACCGGCAGGTATTCATCCCGATCACGACCTACCAGAACGTGTTCGGGAGCCACGCCGGAGAGATGGACCTGAACATCGCGGTCAAGGCGCCGAGCGCCGAGGCGGTGCCGGATCTCGAGTACATGGTCATCGGCGAGATGCGCCAGCTCCGGCAGCTGCGTCCCGCCGCGCCCGACAATTTCTCGATCAACAAGCTCGACACGCTGCTCGGCACGTTCAGCAACGTGATGGGCATCGTGCTCCTGGTGGGGCTCCTCGTTACGGGCATCTCGCTGTTCGTCGGCGCGGTGGGGGTGATGAACATCATGTTCGTCTCGGTCACCGAGCGCACGCGTGAGATCGGCGTGCGCAAGGCGCTGGGCGCGACGCGCCAGAGCATCCTGCTGCAATTCCTGTTCGAGTCGTCGGCGATCTGCCTGCTCGGCGGCAGCGTCGGGATTGCACTCGCGGCGATGATCGCCGCGGTGATCAACGCGACGCTCATGCCCGCGAGCCCGAGCGTGCCGATCGTGGCGGTCGCGGTCGTGGTCTCGATCCTGGTCGGCGTGGCGGCAGGCATGGCGCCCGCGCTGCGCGGGGCCCGGCTCGATCCGGTCGAGGCGCTGCGCTATGAGTGACGAAAGGGGCGCGCCCGATGAGTCCGCGTGAGCTGTTCTCCCATTGCCTGCGCTCCCTGTTGGCGAACCGGCTGCGTTCGGCGCTCACGCTCGTCGGCATCGTGCTCGGCGTGGCGTCGATCATCGCGGTCATGACCGCGCTCGCGCTCGTGCAGGCGACGTTCGAGCACGAGATGAGCGTCCTCGGATCGCAGACGTTCCAGGTGCAGAAGTGGCCCGCCGGGGGCTTCGCGTCGGATGCGGTGCGGCGCGCCGCCATGCGCCGCCCACCGCTCACGCTCCGGGAGGCCGCGCTCATCCGCGACCAGGTTCCGACCGTGGACATCGTGGGCTCGGAATTGTGGGACTTCGGCTACGCGGTGGAGTACAAGGGCGAGTCGACGAACCCGAACGTCTCGATCGTGGGCGGCACCCCCGAGTACGCGCCCAACAACACGCACTACGTCGGTCTCGGGCGCAACGTCTCGCCCATGGACATCCGCAGCGCGGCGCGCGTGGCCATCATCGGGCAGGGGATCGCGAAGAAGCTGTTCCCGTTCAGCGATCCGATCGGCCGCGACGTGCTCGTGGATCACCGCAAGTACGAGGTGATCGGCGTGTTCGACGAGAAGAAGTCCGCGTTCGGCGGGAACTTCGACAGCTACGTCCTGATCCCGGTCACCACGTTCCTCGAAGTGTACGGGCCGCTCGACCGCAATGGCATGGCGCGCTCGGTCAACATCACCGTGCGCTCGACGACGCCGGCGCTGCTCGATGACGCGATCGAGCAGACGCGACAGTTGCTCAGGCGCGAGCGCGGCGTCCGGCCGGGAGAGCCGGACAACTTCGACTTCTTCAACAGCGCGTCGCTGATCACGCAGTTCAACAAGATGAGCGCGGGGATCAAGCTCGCGGCGTTCCTGATCGGTATCGTGGCGCTGATCGTCGCCGGCATCGGGATCATGAACATCATGCTGGTCTCGGTGACCGAGCGCACGCGCGAGATCGGGCTGTGCAAGGCGCTCGGCGCGCGGGCCTCGACCATCCGCACCCAGTTCCTGCTCGAGGCGGTCATCCTGTGCAACATCGGGGGCGTCGTGGGGGTGATCCTCGGCTTCGGCCTGGGGAATCTCGTGGCGGTGTTCACGCACTTCGAGCCGCGCGTGCCGCTCGAGTGGGCGGTCATCGGGCTCCTGTTCTGCTCGGCCGTCGGAATCGGCTTCGGGATGCTTCCGGCGGTGCGCGCCTCGCGGCTCGATCCGATCGACGCGCTGCGGTACGAGTAACACCCCGCCCGCGGGCCAAGCCCTAACGCGTTCCTGGCCTCCCTCGCCGCCCGGCGGGGGAGGTCTCTTGCGTTCGGGTCGGCCTGGCGTGGTTGTTTAGTAAACAGTAGGAAACAGTAATAAACGTTGACATGTTGGGCTACAGGAGTACTCTCGGGTTCCAAGGGCTGTTCACCGTTGCCACGCACAGACGCGGGAGAGAGGGGGAAGTTCATGAAGCGCTCGCCACGACTGATGGGGCTGTTGGTTTGCGCTGCAATGGTCGCGTCCGGAGCACTCCCCGGGGGCGCCGACGCCACCGCGCCATCGGGGTGGATCCTCGCCGGAAGCGCCCCGGCGGACTACGACACGGGCACGGACACGAAGACAATTCACGGCGGGAGGGCGAGCGCCTTCATGGCATCCATCCAGGGCGCGAAGCTGAAGGGCTTCGGCACGCTCATGGAGCAGTGCCTGCCCGGGGAATATCTGGGTAAGCGGGTCCGACTCTCGGCCTGGGTGAAGAGCGAGGACGTCCGCGACTGGGCCGGCGTCTGGATGCGCGTGGACGGCAATTCCGGCAGGATGCTCGCCTTCGACAACATGCAGTCTCGTCCCATCAAGGGCACGGCCGACTGGAAGCAGTACGAGGTCGTACTCGACGTGGGCCAGGACGCTGCGGACATCGCGTTCGGGGTCCTGCTCTCCGGCGCGGGCAAGGTGTGGATGGACGACGTGTCGCTTACCGTCGTCGACGCGTCCGTGCCGACCACGGAAGCTCCGAAACCCAAGATGGCGAAGGCCCCGGCGAACCTCGCGTTCGAGGATTAGGCGGGATGCGGCCTAAGCCGCCAACGGCGCCCCCTCGCGCCGCCGTGCCGGCGCCGATTCGGTCACCAGCGACATCGCGACCAGCCCCACGATCGCCGCACCGGTCCAGTAGTAGGCCGGCGCGAGCGGATTGCCGGTGCGGTCGATCAGCAGCTTGATCACGAACTGGGTCGAGCCGCCGAAGATCGAGATCGCGAACGCGTAGATCGTCGCGACGGCGCCCGAGCGAATGGGCGCGGGCAGCGACTCGGTGATCGTGACGATCACGGGCACCGACGACATCGCGGCGAAGAACACCATGATGGCTTCGGCGCCGTACAGGGCCATGTGTTCTGGTAGTGCCCGATGACCCAGAAGCACGGGAAGATCGCGAGCACGAGCAGCACTCCCGGGATGATCATCACGGGCTTGCGGCCGAAACGGTCCGAGAGCCACCCGCTCAGCGCCTCGACGAACATGGACAAACCGCCATTGAGGATGATCAGGCCGAACGAGATCGTCGCCGGCAGGTGAAGCGTGTCGAGCGCGTAGGTCGTCATGTAGTTCAGCGTGTAGCTGCCGATCGTCCCCGCGGTCAGCATCATGAGCCCGAGCACCGCGATGCGCGCGTACGGCCAGCGTTTTCGTGCCGCGGGCACGTCCGTTGGCGATGCTTGCGCGGCGGTCTTGGGCGGGGCCTTCTTCTCGAGCGTCTCCGGCAGCGTGCGCCGCAGGATGAGTCCGAACGGGACGATCGCCGCGCCCAGCAGCAGCGCCGCGCGCCAGCCCCAGTCCTGGAGTTGCTGCTCGCTCAGCCGGGCGGCCATGATCGTGCCCACGAGCCCGGCCATGAGTACGGCCGCGTCCTGCGTCGCGTACTGCATCGAGAGGTACAGCCCGCGGCGGTGGGGAGGCGCGGCCTCCGCCATGAATGCCGTGCTTGGGCCCACCTCGCCACCGAGCGCGAATCCCTGCACCAGCCGGAAGAACAGGATGATCAACGGGGCGGCGGGTCCGATCATTGCGTAGGAGGGCGTCAACGCGAGGCCGGTGATCGCCACGCCCATGAGAGCGAAAGAGAAGACCATCGCCGGCTTGCGGCCGATGCGGTCGCCCATGCCGCCGATCACGATTGCCCCGATCGGGCGCGTCAGGAAGCCGGCGCCGAACGTCGCGAGCGTGGCGAGCAACGCGGCCGAGCGGTTGCCGCCCGGGTAGAACGCGCGCGAGATGTAGACTGCGAAGTAGGAGAACGTGAGGAAGTCGTAGAACTCGAGCCCGTTGCCGACGAAGACCGCGAGCACGTGCCGCAGCGGGACACGCCGGGCGGGAGTGTTTTCCTCCATGTGGGTCGTGGTCACGGGCATCCCCCGGGGTCGATCGACGTCCGATGGCATCTTGCCGCGGGGGATTATGCCCCAAGTCGGGGCGAATCGCCTCCGAAGACTGGCGGTGCCCCGCCGGCTGCGCTAATCTCGTGTCCCCCCGAATCGTGGTCCCAATTCGGGAACTGGGACGGATGCGTCCCTCGTAAAGCAGGGGCCGTATGGGCAATGTATTGGGATCTCATCGCATTCGGGCCAAGAGCTCGACGGACGAGTGGTGGCTGATGGTGGCCCTGGGCCCCGGACTCCTCGGCGGCTTCTTGCTGCGAGTCCTCCTCGGGCAGGCCGCGCTGATCGTCATCGGCTGGGTGCTGGCCTGCCTGGCCGTGGCTTCTGCCGGCACGACCTGGTTCTGGGTTCGCCATGGCACCGCCCACCTGTCCTTCCTCGCGATCTACCTGGCCATGGCCGTCGCCGCCCTCATCATTGGATTCCTGGGGTTGCGATAGCAACTCGCCGGAGGTCCCGGCGACTGCGCCGCCGCCCATCCCGCGCGCCATGCTCTTCGGCAACGCGGCGCGCGCCTCTCCGCAACTCTCGCCCGATGGCCGGCAGGTGTCGTGGCTCGCGCCCGATTCGAACGGCGTGCAGAAGTTGCGCTGATCCCGGGTGTTCGCTAATCGCGCTTGTGGCGGAGCTGCCCGGGAGGTAGGCTCCTTCGCGCCCATGAAACCGGGATCCTCCCTGATCCCCACTCGGCGTCCTGCCGACCCACCATCCACGGACGAGCCCGGGAGCGGATCTTGCAAACCAAACTCTTTCCCCGCCTGCTGTTCACACTGAGCATCTTCGCCGCCATGGCGAGCCAACCTCGCGCCGCCGCGGCCCAGTATGTCGTTCCCGATCTCTGGGGGGCGTACAACGGCTTCGTCGCCACGCTCGCGCTGAGCGGGGAAACCCTTTACCTCGGCGGCAACTTCGATTACGTCGGGCCGCACACCGGTGGCGGGGTTCCGATCCTCCTGCCGACCGGAAACGTCGTCCCCGAATTCCCGGTCGTGCACGGCGTGGTGCAGGCCGTCGCGGCGGATCCGGCCGGAGGGTGGTACATCGCGGGCACGTTCGATTCGGTCGGTGTATTTCCGAGGCAGAACCTGGCCCGCCTGAACGCGGACCTTTCGGTCTCCGAGTGGAACCCCGGGGCGAGCCAGACGGTCCTGGCGATGCTCGTCACTCCGGGAGCCGTTTACGTCGGCGGGTTGTTCTCGATGGTCGGTGGCCAGACACGAAACCATATCGCCGCAATTCACCCTTCGAGCGGAGCGGTTCTCCCATGGGATCCGGACGCGAGTGCGGACGTGCAGGCGCTAGGAATTTCCGGAGCGACGGTATACGCGGGGGGCGGGTTCACGCACATCGGCGGCCAGGATCGGAATCGCCTGGCCGCGCTCGACACCACCACCGCGCTCGCCACCTCGTGGAACCCGAACGTCGGTGTCGGGTCCGTGCGAGCGATCGCCGTGGGAACGGGAGTGCTCTACTTCGGCGGCCAGTTCAGCCAGGTGGGACTGAGCAATCGTTCGAACATCGCCGCCGTCGCCACCGACACCGGGCTGCCGACGATCTGGGATCCGTCCGCGGACACCCTCGTCGGCACGCTGTTCCTCACCGGATCCACCCTCTACGCGGGTGGAAGCTTCACGATGATCGGAGGGCAGCAGCGCCTCTTCCTCGCGGCGCTGAGCGCCGGGACAGGAGCCGCCACGGCGTGGAATCCAGGCGTGCTCACCGGCGGGCCCGTGCGATCCGTGATCCGCAGTGGATCCAGCGTTTACGTCGGCGGCGGCTTTCAGACGATCGGCGGGCTGCCGCGCACACGGCTCGCGGCTCTCGACGCGACGACCGCGGTTCCGACCGCTTGGCGACCCGAGGCGAACAGCACGGTGAACGCGCTCGCGGTCAGCGGCAGTCGGATCTATGCCGGGGGCGCCTTCCTGAGCCTGGGCGGCACGGCCCGTAACCGTCTGGCAGCCATCGACACCCACACCGGGCGCGCCACCCCGTGGAATCCGGGCGCGAACGCGATCGTCTGGGCGATCAGCGCCGACAGCTCCGCCGTGTACGTCGGCGGATCGTTTACCCAAGTGGGCGGCCAGGTGCGCAATAACATCGCGCGGATCGACCCCGCGAGCGGGCTGGCGACCGCGTGGAACCCCAATGCCAACACGACCGTCCTCTCGCTGCTGGGTGCGGGATCAACCGTCTACGCGGGTGGGTACTTCACCCTGATCGGCGGTGCTCAACGTAAATTCCTGGCGGCGCTCGACGCATCTTCCGGAGTCGCCCGCAGCTGGAACCCGACGCTGGACGGCAGCGTGAACGCGATGGTGCTCCGGGGTAGCAGCCTGTATGCCGGAGGCGTGTTCACCAACGTTGGGACCGCATCGCGCGGACGTATTGCTGAAATCGATACCTCGACCGGTCTGGCCACCGACTGGGATCCGTTCGCCAACGACGTCGTCCTGGCCATGGTGCCCAACGGGGAGACGATGTACGTCGGCGGAGCATTCACCGCGATCGGGGGCGCGCTGCGAAACAATGTTGCGCAGCTCAGTCTTGCGGGTGGACTGGCGACTCCATGGAACCCCGATGCGAGCAACTCGGTCTCTGCGCTCGGGGTCGGGGAGTCCGGCGTCTATGCCGCCGGCGGATTCGCGACCATCGGCGGAGCATCCCGCCTGGGCATCGCCGGGCTCGATGTCACGACCGGTCTGGCCACGAGCTGGAGTACCGCTCCCTCGAGCGTCGACTTCTTCAACACCATCGTGCTCGGGCACTCGATCCTCTATGCCGGGGGCCAGTTCACCCGCCTGGGCAACGTTCGGGTGAACAACCTGGCCGCGGTCGTCATCCCGACCGTCGACGTGCCCACGCCCGCGACACGACCCCTTGCGGTCGCGCTCCGCGCCTGTCGGCCGAACCCGCTTCGAAGCGACGGCGTGCTCGACTTCGACCTGGCTCGCGCGGGGAAGGTCTCGCTCGAGCTCTACGATGTGCGCGGCCGCCGCGTGCGGCGCGTGCTCGCGGACGCATGGAGCGCCGCGGGTCCGAACCGCGTGGGGATCCAGCGCGGCTCGTTGCCGGCCGGGCTCTATCTCGCGCAGTTGACCTCCGGGGGCACGCGCGCGACCTCGAAGCTGGTGATTACCGACTGAGGTTCGGTATCACGGGTCGGCCATCGCCCATCTTAGGGTCCGGACGGAGCCGCGAGCGGCCTTGGTGGTGGGACGTCGGCGGCGTTTGCGGCCTGTCAGCCGTCGCGCAGTCCTTCCATGATCCGTGGATACTGGCGGTGAGAGAGATCGGAGGTTCATGAGCGTTCCACTGCTGGTATCGACCGAATGGCTGGCGAGTCACCTGGCCGACACGAACGTTCGCGTCGCGGACGTGCGCTGGTCCCTGCGCGATCACGACAAGGGCCGGAACGACTATGCGCAGGGCCACATCCCGGGCGCGGTCTTCCTCGACGTCGAGGCGGACCTGGCATCGCCGCGCGGTGAGGGTCCCGGGCGGCACCCGCTGCCGCGAGCGGCGGCGTTCGCCGCGAGCATGGCGCGCGCGGGCGTCGGCCCCGATACGCACGTCGTCGCCTACGACTTCGGCGACGGTTCGACCGCGGCGCGGCTGTGGTGGTTGCTCCGATATTTCGGACACGATCAGGTGTCGCTGCTCGACGGCGGGATCGCGCGCTGGGAAGCGGAGGGGCGTCCGCTTGAGAGCCCCGCGCCATCGTACGCGCCGGGAGTGTTTGCGCCCGCGCCCCAACCCGGGATGCGGGTCGACGCCGACGCCGTCGAGCGGCTGCGAAATGATCCCGGTGCGCTGCTGGTCGACACGCGTGCCGCCGAGCGTTTCGAGGGCCGGATCGAGCCGGTCGATCCGGTCGCCGGGCACATCCCGGGCGCGAAGAGCCGCCCCCATGCGTCCAATGTACGATCGCCCGAGGACCCGCGCTTCCTTGATCCCGGCGCCCTGCGCGAGGGCTTCGCGGAACTCGGCGCGGGCCGCGCCCGGCACGTCGTCTGCTACTGCGGCAGCGGCGTCACCGCGTGCCAGAACCTGTTCGCGCTCAGGCTCGCGGGGTTCGAGAACGGCATCCTGTACGAGGGCTCGTGGAGCGATTGGTGCAGCGTCCCGACTCGCGCGGTGACGAGGCTCACTCCAGGCTGAGGTCGACCGGGCCTTCGGCCTGCGGGTGCAGGTCCGGATTCGCCGCCAGCAGGCGAGCACAGGTATTCCAGCGCAGGATCGACTCGTCATTCCCGCCCGGCCGCTGAGCTTCCGCCTTCTCGTACCAGCCCATGGCCTCGCGCAGCCAGTGGTACGCCATCTCTCCGGGCCGGGGCGCTTTCGAGCGCAGCAGGGCCTTCGCACAGCGCTCGCAGATGATCCCCGCGTAGTACGCCCGCTTGTACTCGTCGTCGAGGCGCGGCAGGATCTCCTGCGCCCGGTGCGCGCCCGCGACCGGCGCCCCGGCGAACTGGTCGGTGATCGCGAGCAGGAGCGTGACCAGGCCCTGCTGGTTGTCGGGATCGACGATCAGCAGGTCCAGGCAGATGCTCTCCGCCGAGACCGGGTCGTTGATCACGCGGTAGCGCTCGGCCTTCTGCAGCGCCCAGGGCACGCTGCCCTTGGAGATCGGCTTGAGCGGGAAACTCATGGATCGCTTTCCCTGCGGCTCAGGTTCTTGAACAGCCATTCCAGCGGGTCGAAGAACTTGTCCACGACGCGCTCCTTGAGCGGAATGATCGCGTTGTCCGTGATCGTGATGTTCTCGGGGCAGACCTTGGTGCAGCATTTCGTGATGTTGCAGAGGCCGATGCCGTGCGCCTTGCGCAGGTCCTCGAGCCGGTTCTCCACATCGAGGGGGTGCATCTCCAGCGCGGCGACGTGGACCAGGAAGCGCGGTCCGATGAACTCCTCGTGCATGCGATGGTCGCGCAACACGTGGCAGACGTCCTGGCACAGGAAGCACTCGATGCACTTGCGGAATTCCTGCACGCGGTCCACGTCCGACTGCGCCATGCGCCAGCTGCCGTCGGGCGCGTCGGGTGGCCGCGGCTTGAACTTCTTGATCCGCTTCTTGACCTCGTAGTTCCACGCGACGTTCGTGACCAGGTCCTTGATCGGAGGGAACGCCCGCATGGGCGCCACGCTCACCGGCTTCTCGATCGGAAGTTCGTTGAGCCGGGTCATGCACATGAGCTTCGGCATCCCGTTCACTTCCGCCGAGCACGAGCCGCACTTGCCGGCCTTGCAGTTCCAGCGCACGGCGAGGTCGTTCGCCTGCTCTGCCTGGATCTGGTGGATCGCATCGAGCACGACCATCCCCGGAGCCACGCTCGTCGTGTAGTCGACGAGCTTGCCTCCCTCGCGGTCGCCGCGCCAGACGCGGAAGGTGACGCGGGTCTCGGGCTCGGTCTCGGCGGCTGGAATCGGGTCGGTCGCCATGGTCCCCTAGGTTTGTTCCTGGATGATCAACGCCAGCGCGGCCGGCAACTCGGGGATCGGCTCGCGCTCGAGCAGCATCGCACCGTCCTGCCCCTTCTTGATGACGATGTTGAACTTCGCGGCGGCCGGGTCCTTCTCGGGGTAATCGTCGCGGAAGTGACCGCCCCGGCTCTCCTTGCGATCGATCGCCGCGCGGGTGATCGCCTCGGACACGATCATCAGGTTCGCGAGGTCGAGCGCCGTGTGCCAGCCGGGATTGTATTCGCGGTTGCCGGCGACGCCAACGTGCCGGGCGCGCTCCTTCAACTTCCCGATCCCCTCGAGGGCGCGCTCCATCTCCGCCTCGGTCCGCACGATGCCGACGAGATCCTGCATCATGGTCTGGAGGTCCTGCTGGACCTGGTAGGGCCCGTGGCCATCGGCGCTCGTGCCGCGCTCGAACGGGGCAATCGCGTCGCGGGCGGCCTGGTCCACCTGGTCCCGGTCGATCGAGGCCGCGTGGTGATCGCGCGCGAAGTTCGCTGCCGACTCGCCCGCCCGCTTGCCGAAGACCAGCAGGTCCGACAGGGAGTTTCCGCCCAGCCGATTCGCGCCGTGCAGGCCGGCCGCGCACTCTCCGGCGGCATAGAGCCCGGGGAGCGTGGTGCTCTGCGTCTCGCCGTCGACCCGGATCCCGCCCATGATGTAATGGGTCGTGGGTCCGACCTCCATCGGCGTCGTCGTGATGTCGAGATCGGCCAGTTGCTTGAACTGGTGATACATGCTCGGGAGCTTCCGGATGATGTGATTGCGGGCATCCGGGAGATTGCGCTTGATCCACGAGATGTCGAGGAACGCGCCGCCGTGCGGGCTTCCGCGCCCTTCCTTGACCTCGCGCATGATGCAGCGCGCGACATGATCGCGCGTGAGGAGTTCGGGGGGGCGCCGCGCGTTCTTGTCACCCTGCGTGTAGCGCCAGCCCTCTTCCTCGCTGTCGGCGGTCTGGTTCTGATAGTTCTCCGGGATACCGTGGAACATGAAGCGGACGCCGTCGCGGTTGAGCAGGACACCACCTTCTCCGCGCACGCCCTCGGTCACGAGGATGCCGCGCACGCTCGGCGGCCAGATCATCCCGGTGGGATGGAACTGCACGAATTCCATGTCCTGGAGCGCGGCTCCGGCCTCGTACGCCAACGCCTGCCCGTCGCCCGTGTATTCCCAGCTATTGCTCGTGATCGAGAACGCCCGGCCGATGCCGCCCGTGGCGAGGACGATTGCCTTGGCGCGGAACAGCCGGAAGCGTCCGCGCTCGCGATCGTAGGCGAACGCGCCGGCGACCCGTCCCTCGTCGAGCAGGAGCCGGAGCACCGTGCATTCCATGTGCACGTCGATCCCGTGATGGATGCTCTGGTCCTGCAGCGTGCGGATCATCTCGAGCCCGGTCCGGTCCCCGACGTGCGCGAGGCGGGGATACTTGTGGCCCCCGAAGTTGCGCTGGAGAATGCGTCCGTCCTCGGTGCGGTCGAACACCGCGCCCCAGGCCTCGAGCTCGTGCACGCGGGCCGGGGCCTCGCGCGCATGCAACTCCGCCATGCGCCAGTTGTTCAGGTACTGCCCGCCGCGCATCGTATCGGCGAAGTGCACACGCCAATCGTCGCGGTCGTCGACATTCGCCATCGCGGCGGCGACTCCGCCCTCGGCCATGACGGTGTGCGCCTTGCCGAGCAGCGACTTGCAGACCAGGCCGACCGAAACGCCGCTCTCGGCCGCGGCAATCGCCGCGCGCAGCCCGGCGCCGCCGGCCCCGATGATCAGGACATCGTGCTCGAGGGTCTCGTACTCAGCCATGACGGCCCCATTGAGTGGGGAGCGGGCGGGCAGCGATCAGAAGATCCTCCAGTCGGTCCAGATTCCCATCGAGCAGAGTCGGACGTAGAGATCCGTGAACCCGACGGAGATTAGGCTGAGCCAGGCCCATCGCATGTGGCCGCGGTTGAGGCAGCTCGAACAGTCATAGAGCTTCTTGCGCGCCCGGGAACGCGACATGCGGTCGAGGTAGCCCCCGACAAGGTGGCGGAGCGAGTGACACCCGAGCGCGTACCCGGAGAGCAGCGTGACGTTGGTCGCGAGGACGAGCGTTCCGACTCCGAGACCGAACGACGTGTGGCCGGTGACCGGATCGGTGAACCACAGCGCCTGGTAGACGTCGTGCGCCAGCAGCACGAGGAACACGAGCGCGATGTAGAGCGCGTAGCGGTGGAGGTTCTGCATCGTGAGCGGGAACGAGGCCTCGCCCCAGTAGCGACTCCGCGGTTCGCC
>JBKJJJ010000144.1:0-14345 GCA_046598045.1 Candidatus Eiseniibacteriota bacterium | reverse complement strand
TGGGCGATTGGGGGGCGGAGACTAATGGCGCATAATAATAATTATGTTGACTAATAACCGGGCCTGAGCCTTCTTCCGCGTGTTTGCTGCTTCCTCCAGTGGATGTCCGTCGTTCATCACCCCACTGCCTGAGGAGCCTCGCATGTCGTTCCTGTCCAGCCTGCTACTCGCCTGCGTTTGGAGCGCACTGTTTGTCACGACGTCCCAGGCCCAACTTGTCGACCAGAATGTTCCCGTGACGAACGGCTCGGTCTTCGCCGTGGCGCAACACGACCAGACGCTCTACGTCGGCGGCCAGTTCACCGAGATCTCGCTGGCGACCGGCGCGGGCATCCCGATCGACATGAATACGGGCGCCACCACGTTCGGGTTCCCCCAGGTCATCGGACGCGTGTTCACCTCCGTGAGCGACGGCGCCGGCGGCTGGTACATCGGCGGCCTGTTCACGAAGGTGGGCGGCCTGGCGCGCACGAACCTGGCGCATGTCGCCTCGAACCTCTCCGTCACGGCTTGGAACCCGAGCCCGAACGAGGCGGTTCTTGCCCTCGCGACCGACCTGGGCACGGGCGCGGTCTATGCGGGCGGGGCATTCACGACGATCGGCGGCCAGAATCGCGCTCGTCTCGCGGAGCTCGACGCCAGCGGGGCGGCGACCGCGTTCAACCCGGGCCCGAACAGCGTCGTCCGCGCACTCTACTTAACGGGCGGGTCGCTCTACGCCGGTGGCGACTTCACCTTTGTCGGGGCGACGTCGCGCAATCGCGTCGCGCAAATCACGCGAGCGACCGGCGCGCTCGGGACGTGGAATCCGAACTGCAACGGCACCGTGCAGGCGATCGAGGTCGTCTCCCGCCCCGGCCCCACCGTCACCTGGCTCATCGGCGGGACGTTCACTTCCATCGGCGGGCAGCCGCGGACGAATCTCGCCGAGATCACGACCGCCGGCTTGGCCACCGCGTGGAACCCGAATCCCAACGGTACGGTCTACGACATCCAGGAGCTCGGGCAGACCTACGTGTGCGGAGCGTTCACGTTTGCGGGCGGGCTCCCCCGCAACCGGATTGCCGCGTTCAGTCCGACCACGGGCATCGCGACTTCGTGGGATCCGAACGCGGACGACACGATCGACGCGCTGGTGTTTGCGGGGACCCACGTGATCCTCGGCGGCAAGTTCAAGCACGTCGGCGGGCAGGCGTGCAACCGGATCGCGCGCGTCAATGCGACGACCGGCGTGCCGGCGGCGTTTGGGCAGGGACCGAACGAAGAAGTGAAGACGGTGAGCCTCGACAACACCGGGGCCCGCTGCTACGTCGGCGGCGAATTCAGCGGGCTCGCCGGTGTGGCGCGCCAGAATCTCGCGGCGATCGACGTGACGACCGGCAAGGTCCTGCCGTTTTCCCCCGATCCGAACGGCGCCGTCCGGGTTCTCCAAATCGGGACGTACGGATCCGAGGCCTACACGGTGTATGCGGGGGGCGACTTCACGTCGATTGGTGGGCAGGCCCGCGGACGTCTCGCCGCGGTCGATGCCTATACGGGTGTGCCGTCTGACTGGGACCCGCACGTCGACAGCGGCTCGGTGCTCGCGCTCGCGATTCAGGACACGACGGCCGTCTTCGGGGGTACGTTCCTCGGTCGCAACGGTTCGCGAACCCCATACGTGGGGATGGTCGATCTTCGCACCGCGGTGGACATCGGATGGTACCTCGATGTCGACGGCCCGGTGCTCTCCCTCGCGGTCACCACAGGGGCCGTCTACCTCGGCGGCCTGTTCACCACATGTCAGGGCCAGCCGCGGAACCGAATCGCGAGCGCCGACCGGACCGTGTCCGCTAGCGTCAGGGGTTTCAATCCGAACCCGAACGGTACAGTCCGCACCCTGCTGGTCGACGGCAATGCGCTCTATGCCGGCGGTGACTTCACGACGATCGGCGGACAATCGCGAAACCGGATCGCCAAGCTTGACATCTCGACGAACACGGTCGATCCATTGTTCAATCCGAATGCAGACGGCATCGTGCGTTGCCTTGCCCGCAACGGAACGGAAATTGTCGCAGCGGGCGACTTCACCTCGGTCGGCGCGCAGGCGCGACGGCGCCTCGCGAGCTTCGACGCGACATCCGGAGCCAATACCTACCTGAGCCTGGAGATCGCGGATCATGAGGTATTGGCGCTGTCGACGGTGGGTCGGGACGTCTTCATCGGTGGCACGTTCCGCGGCGTCGACGCCCTCCCGCAGGCGCAGCTCGCGGGGATCAAGACGGATCCATACCCCTCCTGTCCGCCGACCGGATGGACGACGTACGCGGGGCCGGGCCCACGGTCCATCAGCACCGGAGACTTCAATAACGATGGCATCGGCGACTTGGCCGTCTGCAACGCGGCTTATCCGCCGGAAGTGCGCATCCTGCGGGGATCCGGGAGCGGCGGGCTCGGTGACGGAACGTTCGTGATCCAGCAGACCCTCCCACTGCTGCAGCTTCCGACCAAAGTCGCGGTGGCCGACTTCGACGCGAACGGTTTCGTGGACCTCGCGGTCGCGCAATCAGGCTCCGGCGGCGTGGTTTCGATCTTCCTGAACCAGGGCGGCACATTCGCAGCGTCGACCCAGGTTCCCCTGCTGGGTCGCGTCGATGGCATCGCCGTCGCCGACATGGACCAGGACGGGATCCTGGACCTGGTGCCGTGCCTGTTGGATTCGGCGGGAGTCGTCACGCGCGGCGGTCTCGAACTCCTGCGCGGCACGGGCTCGGGCGGAGTCTGGGACGGGAGCTTCGGCACCGGGACCCGGGTTTCCGGCGGCGCCTCGTATGCCCGGCAGGTCGTCCTCTCGGACGTCAATCTCGACGGAACGCTCGACATGACGTACCAGCCGTTCGCCCTGGGAGTCTGGACCGCACCCGGCGCGGTGGTTGCATGCCAGAACGGGATCGGGTCACCCGTCCCTGCCCTCTCCGGCTTCGGCTTCGCGCTCGGTGATCTCAACGGGGACGGGCTCTCGGACCAGGTGTACACAACCCAACGGCGCATTCGCGTTCGCCTCAAGAACGGTGTGCTCAATCCGGGATGCCCGATGGGGCAACCGTACGGTCTTGTGGTCAATTATCCGACAGTCTCGACTCCCCGCGATCTCGCGCTCCTCGATTTCGACCAGGACGGCGACCTCGACGTGGTCTATACGCTCGACAGCCTTCAAGCCGTCGAGATGTTCCCGGGTAGGGGCGACGGCACGTTCGGCCCAAGCCAGCAGGTCGCCCAGATGAACGCGTGGGGCATTACGGCCGGGGACTTCGTCGGCGACGGTCGGTCGGACGTCGTCATCAGCCAAAGGGACTGCCAGACAGTGAGCGTGCTCACGTATCCCAACGCCCCCCTGCTCGCCGGCAATCTCACACTGCTCGCACCGAACGGGGGCGAGATCTGGCCCGCGGTGTTCCCCTCTTTGCCGCCGGACGCGGCGAGGACTCCCAAGCCAATGAAATTCGACGCCTCGGAGGCAAGCGCTCCGACGTCGCCCACGCTCGCAAGCACCCAGCAGATCACGTGGACCAAGGGCGCCGGAATCCAGGGCGTGGACGTGTCCGTGTCCCGCAACGGCGGCGCGAGCTGGCAACCGATCGCGACCAACGTGTCGGGCACGTCGATGCCGTGGATCGTCACGCCTCCGGCCTCGAGCAACGCGCGCATCCGCGTCACCGACGTGGCGGTGGGCACGCGGACCGATGCGAGCGACGCGAGCTTCGCCGTCGCCTCTGGAATGGTCGGCGTCGATCCGGACCTGCCCGCGTCGCTGGCGTTCGGGCTGAAGACCGGCAATCCATCGAGCGGCCGGATGCGATTCCGGCTCGATCTGCCGGTCGCCGACGACGTCGAGGTGCAGGCGCTCGACGTGCGCGGGCGTCTCGTGCGGAGCCTTGCGCGTGGCCGCTACCCGGCGGGGCGGCACGAGCTGGTGTGGGACGCGCTCGACGACCGGGGTGCCGCCTCCCGGAGCGGGATCTACTTTGTGCGCGCGCGTGTCGGTGACTTTCGCGAAGTGCGCAAGGTGGTGGTCGTGCACTGAGCCCTCTCGAGCCGGTGTACGATGGGCTCATGCCGGTGACCCTGAGAGCAGTTCGCGATGAGGACCTGCCCATCCTCTATGAGCAGCAGGCGGACCCCGTCGCGTGGAAGCTCGCCGACTGGCCGCCGCGCGATCGGGACGCGTTTATGGCGCACTGGGCCGACAAGCGGGCGAACCCCGAAGTCTGGGCGCGGATCATCGAGGTGGATGGCGCGGTCGTCGGCAACGTCCAGAGCTTCGAGCGCGACGGCCTGCGCGAGATCGGGTACTGGCTCGGCAGGGAATACTGGGGCCGCGGTTACGCGTCGGCGGCTCTTTCCCAGTTCCTGCCGATCGTGCCGCTCCGCCCGCTCTTCGCACAACTGGCGAAGTCGAACGTCGGGTCGCGGCGGGTGCTCGAGAAGTCGGGGTTCGTCGTGATCCGCGACCAGGACGGCGACCTTCTTATGCGACTGGAAGAAACGTTCGATTAACCGTCGACTGATCCGAGTGGCCCCTTCAGGCGGTGCTGAATCGAGCGTCGCTGCATCAATGCGCCACAATATTGACGAGCTTGTGGGGAACGAAAATCACCTTGCTGACCTGCTTGCCGTCGAGCAGCGACTGGATCTTCGGATTTTCACGCGCCTCGCGCTCGACCGCGGCCTGGTCCAGGTTTGCAGGCAGGTCGAGCTTCGCGCGCAGCTTGCCGTTCACCTGCACGACGATCAGCTCCACGTCGGCGATCAGCGCGGTCGGATCGGCGGCGGGCACGCCCTCGTGGAAGATCGAGCGCGCGCCCCCGCCGGCGCGGGCCCACACCTCCTCGCAGACGTGCGGTGCAAAGGGTGCCAGCATGATCGTCAGCAGGCGCAGCGACTCCCCCATCGCCCAGCCGCGATCGCTGCCCGCCTGGATCTCCTCGGGAGCGTCCTGCCCGTCGAGGGAGATCTTGTTGATCAGCTCCATCATCGCGGCGATCGCGGTGTTGAACTTGAAGTCTGCGCTATCGCGGGTCACGCGATCGAGCGCGTGGTGGGTCGCGCGGTGGAGCGCCGTCGCCTTCTCACCCAGCGCAGGCTGAGGCTTCAGCGACTCGGCGAGCAGCGGCAGCCGCGGCTCGACGATCCGGTAGTACCGATTCAAGAACCGGAACGCGCCTTCGACGCCGGCATCCGACCACTCCGCGTCCTTCTCCGGCGGCCCGATGAACAAGGTGTAGACGCGTGAGGTGTCCGCTCCGTAGCGCTTGATCAGGTAGTCGGGCGCGACCGTGTTGCCCTTCGACTTCGACATCTTCACGCCGCCCTTGGTGATCATGCCCTGCGTGAACAGGTGCTTGAACGGCTCGCGGAAGTGCAGCAACCCCCGGTCGAACAGCACTTTCGTGATGAACCGCGCGTACAGCAGGTGCAGGATCGCGTGCTCCACGCCGCCGATGTACTGATCCACCGGCAGCCACTGGTCGGCTATAGCGGTGTCAAACGCCTGCGTCGAGTCGTTAGAAGACAGGAACCGCAGGAAGTACCACGACGAGTCGACGAACGTGTCCAGCGTGTCGGTTTCGCGCCGGGCGGGACCGCCGCAGCGCGGGCAGGTCGTGTCGAGGAACGTCTTCGAGGTCGTCAGCGGCGACTCCCCCGCCGGGCGGAACTCGACGTCCTCGGGCAGCAGCACGGGCAACTGCGACTCGGGCACCGGGACGATGCCGTCCTTGTCGCAATAGACCATCGGGATCGGCGCGCCCCAGTAGCGCTGGCGCGAGACCAGCCAGTCGCGCAGGCGGAACTGCACGCGGAAACGTCCGGCCCCCTTCGCCTCCAGGGCCGCCGTGATGCGCGCGCGAGCCTCGGGAGAGGTCAGCCCGGTATGCTCCCCCGAGTCGACCAGCACGCCGTCGCCGACCCAGATGCGGTTCTCCCCCACCTGGTCCCAGCCCTCGTGGTCGTGCAGCTTGTCGCCGCTCGTCGGGTCCCACGTCTCCTGCATGGCGGGCGCCGCGATCACCTGCGGGATCGGCAACCCATACTTGCGGGCGAATTCGTAGTCGCGCGTGTCGTGCGCCGGCACGCACTGGACGACGCCGGTGCCGTAGCCCATGACGACGTAGTTCGCCACCCACAGCGGCACGCGCGCACCGGTCAGCGGGTGGATCAGGAAGCGCCCGGTGTCCAGGCCCTCCTTGACCGGCTCGACGAACGAGTGCTCGGCGGCGTGCTTTGCCTGCGCCTTCGCGAGGGTATCGATACGTGCTTTGACCACGGGGTCGGTGACCAGCGTCGCGAGTGCAGGATGCGCCGGCGGCAACACGACGAACGTCGCCCCATGGATCGTGTCGACTCGCGTCGTGAACGCGACCAGCTCGGTCGGATCGCCGGGGGCCGGATCGGCAACTTGCCAGTGCACCTCGGCGCCCTCGGAGCGGCCGATCCAGTTGTGCTGCATGACGCGGACCTTCTCCGGCCAGCCGTCGAGCAGCGCCAGGTCGTCGAGCAACTGCTGCGCGTACTCGGTGATCTTGAAGAACCACTGCTCGAGCTCGCGCAGGATCACCGGCGTGCCGCAGCGCTCGCACTCGCCGTCGACGACCTGCTCGTTGGCGAGGACGGTCTTGTCCTTCGGGCACCAGTTGACGGGCGCGGACCCGCGGTACGCGAGGCCCTTCTCGTAGAGCTTGAGGAACAGCCACTGCGTCCAGCGGTAGTAGTCGGGCCGGCACGACGCCAGCGCGCGGTCCCAGTCGAAGCCCACGCCCCAATCGTCGAATTGCGCGCGCATGCGGGCGATGTTCTTCTCGGTCCAGATCGCCGGCGGGGTCTGGTTCTGGATCGCGGCGTTCTCGGCCGGCAGGCCGAACGCGTCGAAGCCCATCGGGGCCAGCACCTGGTGCCCGCGGATCATGTGGGGGCGCGCGACCACGTCGCCCATGATGTAGTTGCGCCCGTGGCCCGCGTGCAGGTCGCCCGACGGGTATGGGAACATGTTGAGCACGTAGAACTTCTTCGAGGTGTCCTTCAGGTCCTGGCGAAACAGCCCCAAGTCCGCCCACAGCTTGCGCGAGCGGGGCTCGATCTCGTCGAAGGGATAGATGTCGCGACCACGCGGCGCCCCGTGGCCCTGGCCGCCGGGCGTGTCTCCGGCTCCGGCGGGACCGGGCGGGCTTCCGCCGGGGTCGGGCGTGGGCGTGGGCGTGTCGGGACCGGGCATGGGCAACTCCGTTGGGATCGGGCGGCGGCTAGCTTGTCTTGGGGCAGAAACATAGCGTTGGCGGGGTGGGTTGCGCAAGGCGCGGGCTTGAGCCGGGCCCGGGGCGCCCGCGGTTCCCGCGGCTCCCGCGGCTCCCGGGGCGTCCGGGGCGTCCGGGGGCGTCCGGGGGCGAGGTATGTCTTTTTCTGAGCGTGTACGAAACGTACACTTGGTACGTCGCGTACGCACCCCTACGAAATCATGGGCCCTCGCCCGCCTTCACAAGTCCCTCGGAGCCCGCAACGCAGTCGTTGCGCGATCGCCACACCCATTCCGGAGGCCCGCCCGTGCCGAACGTTCAAGTCATGAGCCTCCTCCTGGCGCTGCTGCTCGCCTCCCCCGCCCTCGCCGGCAGCGTCCGCCGCGTCCCCGAGGACCACGCCCGCATCGCCGATGCGCTCAACTTCAGCTTCCCGGGCGACACGGTGCGCGTGGCAGCCGGCACCTACTCGGCGGCGGCGAACGGCGAGGCGTTCCCGATCGCGCTCACGCGCCCGGGGGTCGTGCTCGAGGGCGCGGGCATGGGGCTTTCGGTGCTCGATGCGGCGCAGGCATCGACGGTGGTGCGCTGCGCCGCGCTCAACCTGCGGCTGACGGGCTTCACGATCACGGGTGGCCGCGACTCGCTCGGCGCGGGCGTGCGCGTCGAGTCGGACAACGCGCAGGTCGACCACAACCTGCTCGAAGGCAACGCGGCGGTGTTGCGGGGCTCGGGCATCTACGCGGCGCCGAGCTCGACGCCGTGGATCCATCACAACATGGTGTGGCACAGCACCGACGCGCTGCCGGGCTCGAGCGGCGACCCGCACGGCATCCAGCTCACGAGCTCCAACGCGCTGGTCGAGTTCAACACCATCGGCCGCGGCGACTCGAACGGGCTGATCGCCGAGGGGGGCGCCGAGCCGGTGATCCGCAACAACATCTTCTTCGAGAACGGATCGGCCACGCTCAACCGCGGGCGCGGCATCTGCGCCCTCGGCGGGCCGGGAACGGTGATCCGCAATAACGTCTTCTACGGGAACTATATCGCGGCGATCCTGGTCGTGATCCAGTCGGCGCAGAACCTGACCGCGCAGCAGGCCGACGCGCTGAGCGATACGGACGGCATCCTCGAGAACCTCGACGCGCCGCCCGCGTTCGTCGACGCCGATGCGGGCGATGCGCACCTGACCGCGGGCAGCCCGGCGATCGACGCGGGCTTCCAAGGCTCGCCGCCCGATCCGGACGGCACGCGCGCCGACGTGGGCGTGTTCTTCTTCGACCAGGCGGTGGCGGGCGTCGGCGATGGCGTGGGCGGCGTGGGCGGCGTGGGTGGCACAGGCGGTTTGCGGCTCTCCGCCGCGCCGAACCCGTTCCGCGGCGCGACGCGCATCGCGTTCACCCTGCCGCGCGCGCGCGTCGTTCGGCTTGCGGTGTTCGACGCGCGGGGGACGATGGTGCGGCGCCTCCACGAGGGCGCGCTCGGGGCCGGACCGCACGAGCTCGCGTTCGATGGGCGTGAGGCGCGACTGCGGGGCGGGCTCTACTTCGTGCGGCTGGTCGTGGACGGTGTGGCGGCGGCGCAGAAGATCCTGCTCGTTCCCTAGCGGGCGGGATTAAGCCGCCTTGCGCCCCTCGGATTCCAGCTCCTCGATCTGGGGCCGGACCCCCGCGATCTCGCGCTCCAGTGCCGCGGCCAGGGTCGCCACCCCGGACAGGTCGCCATCGGCCGCGCAGTGCTCGAGCCGCCCCGCCGCCGCGGCCGCTTCGACTGCGCCCAGCGTGCTGAGCGACCCGCGCAAGCGGTGCGCCGTGTGCTCGATCGCGGACGCGTTGAGGGCGGCGAGACCGGCTTCCAGCTCGACCAGTTGCTGCACGCTCTCGGTGCGGAAGATCCGGGCGATTTCGGCGAGGAGCGCCAGATCGCCGCAGGCGTTCTCGCGCGCCTGCTCGAGGTCGAGCAACGAGCGGGGATCCTCGGAATGGTCGGGCGCGGGCGTCGACGTCGCCTCGAGCTGTGCGACCGGCGCGAGCAGGTGCTCCATCGCCGCCACGAGGACCGGCACCTTGATGGGCTTGGTGACGAACGCGTCCATGCCCGATGCCATGCACTTGTCGAGCTCGGCCTTCATCGCGTGCGCGGTCAGGCCGAGGATCGGGATGTGCGCGCCGGTCCCGCCGGCATGCTCGCGGGCGCGGATTTCGACCGTGGTCTCGAGGCCTCCCATCACCGGCATCTGGACGTCCATCAGGATGAGGTCAAAGCGCTCGTGTTCGAGCGCCTGCAGCGCGCGCACCCCGTTCTCCGCCACCACCGAGGTATGCCCGAGCTTCTCGAGCAAGCGCACGGCCACCAACTGGTTGACCGCGTTGTCCTCGGCGACAAGCACGTGCAGGCCGCGGCGACCCGGCGCAGTGGACCACGAGTTCTTCGCGGCGGGCTCCGCAGGACGGGCGGCTCCAAGTCCGGCATCCCCCGGGAGCGCCGCGCGAATGGCTGCGATCAGCTCGGCCTGCGCAACGGGCTTGACCAAATAGCCAGCCATGCCGAGCTCCCGGCACCGCTCCGCGTCGCCGACCTGGCCGCCCGAGGTGAGCATCATCAAGGTTGCGGCGGCCATCTCGGGCGACTCGCGAATGCGTTTCGCCACGTCGAAGCCGTCCATCTCCGGCATGCGTCCGTCGAGTAGGACGAGGTCGAACGGGGTCCCCGATGCGCGCGCCGATGCCATCTGCGCGAGCGCGGAAGAGCCGTCTTCGGCGGCGCAGGAGGTCATCTGCCAGTGCGTGAGGAGCTCGGTCAGCACACGGCGGTTGGTCTCGTTGTCGTCAACCACCAGCACGCGCAGTCCGCGCAGGTCCCTCAGCGCGGTCGCAGCATCCGCTTCGCCGTCCATCGCGGGCGAGGCCCCCGCCGCGACGCCGGCTTGTATGGTGAAATGGAACCGGCTGCCACGCTCGGGTTCACTCTCGACCCACACCCGTCCTCCCATCAGCGCCACGAGGCGCGAAGTGATCGCCAGCCCGAGCCCCGTTCCGCCGAAACGGCGCGTGGTCGACTGGTCGGCCTGCGTGAACGATTCGAAAATCAGCGCCTGCTTGTCCAGCGGGATTCCGATGCCGGTGTCGGAAACGCAGAAGTGCAGGGTCAGCTCCGCGTCGCTGACCGACTCGGTCTCGATCTTCACCACGACCTCGCCCTCGGCAGTGAACTTGAGCGCATTGCCGAGCAGGTTCAGCAGTACCTGGCGCAGGCGTCCCGGATCGAGCAGCACCCGGTCGGGCACGCCAGGCCGAATGTGGGAGACGAGCTCGATCCCCTTTTTCTCTGCGCGCAGGCCGAGCGTCTTGAGCGTGGTGTTGACGAGGTCGCCCAGGTCGGTCGGGATCGGGTCGAGCTCGAGCTTGCCGGCCTCGATCTTCGAGAAGTCGAGGATGTCCTCGATCACCGTCAGCAGCGCGTCCGCGGACGAGCGCGCGGTCTCGAGGTACTCGCGCTGTTCGCGCGTGAGGTCGGTTTCGAGCGTGAGCTCCGTCATCCCGATCACGCCGTTGAGCGGCGTGCGGATCTCGTGGCTCATGTTCGCGAGGAACTCGGACTTGAGGCGCGCGGTCGACAGGGCGGCCTCACGGGCGCGCACCAGCTCGATCTCGTCCTTCTTCTGGCGCGTGATGTCCTCGACCGTGCCCACGTAGCCGGTCACCGACCCGCTCTCGTCGTTGATCGCCGCCGCGCGCGTGTGCACCCAGTGCTCGTCCCCCGCCGGCGTGCGGACGCGGAACTCGCGGTCGAAGGGCTCGGAGCGGCTGGTCGAGGAGTGCCACCCGTCGAAAATGTGCTGTCGATCGTCCTCGTGGACGGGCGCGCTCCAGCCGTCGCCCAGACTTTCCTCCAGCGTGAGCCCGAAGATGTCCTGCCACTGCGGGTTCGTGAACACGCAACGCCCGAGCGCGTCGGTCTCGAAGATGCCGATCGGTGAGGAATTGCTGAGCGAACGGTAGCGCGCCTCGCTCTCGCGCAGGTCGTGCGTGCGAGCGAGCATGTCCTGTTCGATGATGCGGCGGCTCGACTCGAGCTGCGCGCGTTGCTCCGCCGAGGCCTGCATGTCGCGCAGGTTGTCGCGGATCGCCAGGAACAGGACTGAATCCTCGAACACGACCCAGAGCGCGTGCTCGACCGCGCGCCACGGGCTGGCCGCGAGCACACCGTAGATCGACTGTGGCCAGAACATGCCGCGCAGCACGTGGTCGACCGCGACCACCGCCGATGCGGTCAGGAGGATCCTCGGGTCGCGATAGAACGCCAGCAGCGCGAGCGAGACGAAGATGTGGAAATGGGTCTCGATACGCCCGCCGCTCAGGTGGATGAACAGCCCGGAGGTGAGCATCTGCCCGACCGCGATCGCGTAACCGGTCGAGCGCTTGCCCGCCCGGGTCAGCGCGAGCGCGATCGGGGGCCCCGCGATTGCGGCGCCGAGGAAGAACGCGGCCCAGACGTGGAGGTGAACCCGGCTGGTCGCGCCATCCCACGCGAGCGGCGACAGGAGGAGCGCGGCGAAGACGCCGGCGAGCCACTGGATCGACATCAGCCCCGCGAAGAGCCGGTCCGTGCGCGCCCGCACCTGCTCGTGCGCCTGCTCGAGCAATTCCTGGGTAGGAGCTTCGAGGTTCAAAGGGACTCCCGCGCCGGCGCGCTCAGTGCGCAGCCGAACACCGCTGTCATCGCGCGCGGCGCCATGCCGTGCGCGACGGCGGCAACGATCGCGTCACTGCCCGCGTTGGCACCTTCGTGCGCGCGGCCGGGCGTGATGCCGCCGACGAACTCGAGGCTTCCGTCCCGGCCATAGAGCAGCGCCTGGCCGGAGGTGAGCGCCCCGAAGCGGCGCGCCTCCGCGCCGTCGGGATCGGTCACCACGCGCGCGCCTTGGATCGCGGCCGCGGCGTGGGCGATCGCGCCCCGCCCCCACGCGGCGTCGCTGCCCTCGGGAAGCACGAGCACGATCGTGGTCGCGACCTTGCCCGGCACGCGGGCGAGCAGGCGATCGAGTTCGGCCATCGTCGCGCGGGTGCACGCGCAGCGGGGATGGGCGAAGACGAGCAGGGTGGGACCCTCGGGCGCGAGCGCGAGACGGGTCACCACGGGCCAGCTTGCGGGCGGGTGGGCCGGGGCGCCCGCGCGGGTTTGCTCGTCGAGCAGCACATTCATGCCGAGGCCGACGACGGCCAGCCAGGCGGCAGCCGCGACGACCGCACCCCAACGACGGACGCGTTCCCTGGAGACGACGATGCTCACCGGCAGATCCCTCGTATGGGCGGTCGGGTCCGGAGCGCGCCGGAAGCCGAAGCAGGAAGGTTTCTCCTGCTCGGCATGGGTATCGGCAGGGTCGGGTGCAAAATGCACCAGTTTCTTGCGGAGGGGCCGCGCGGCGGCCCGATTGTCAGGCCGGGGAGGGGGCGCTGATTTCTGAGGGTGTACGTTCTGCACGAAATGCACGCCTTGTACGCTGGGCGCCGACCGTACGTCTTGAAGGAAGCCTACGTTTTGTGCGCTCCCCTAAAAAGCTAGACCTCGCCATCGGCTTTACAACTCAGTCGTCGCGCAACCGGTAGCCAACGCCCGGCTCTGTCACGAAGTGCCGCGGCCGCGCCGGGTCGCGCTCGAGCTTGTGCCGCAACTGTGCCATGTAGACCCGCAGGTAGTGATGCTGCTCGACCGCGCCCGGACCCCAGACCTCCCGCAGGAGGTGGCGGTGGGTGAGCACGCGGCCCGGCCGCAGGGTGAGCGCGACCAGCAGCTTGTACTCGATCGGGGTGAGGCGCACCTCCCCGCCGCGCACCGTGACGACGCGCCGCCCGCGGTCGACGCGCAGGTCGCCGGACTCGAATACGCCGTCCTCGCCTGGAGTTCCGGTCGCGCCCGGGGCCCCCGCGCCGCCCGGGAGCGTCGCCTGCGCGGTGCGGCGCAGCGCGGCGCGCATGCGGGCGGTCAGCTCCCCCATCGCGAACGGCTTGGTGACGTAGTCGTCGGCGCCCGCGTCCAGCGCCTGGATCTTGTCGCCCTCCTGCCCGCGGGCCGAGAGGATGAGGATCGGCGTCTGCGTCCACTCGCGCAGCTTGCGCGTCACCGCGAGGCCGTCGAGGTCGGGCAGGCCGAGGTCGAGCAGGACCAGTTCCGGCGGGCGCATGCGCGCCTGGGCTAGGCCGTCGGCGCCGGTCGCCGCGAGCACGACCTCGTAGCCCTGGCTGCTGAGGGCGGTGCGGAGAAAGCGCCGGATCGTCGCCTCGTCGTCGATCACAAGGACGAGCGGTTTGATCACGCGGCGCCGCCTTCCGAGGCGGGCGCGGCCGGCGGCGTGCCGACGAGCGGAAGGTCGAGCGTGAACACCACGCCTCCGCCGTCGCGCGCGGCCGCGTGCACCGATCCGCCGTGCGCCTGCGCGATGCCGCGCACGATCGCGAGCCCCAGACCGATGCCGCCCGGTTCCCCGGCGCGTTCGCCGCGAGCGAACTTTTCGAACACGCGCTCCTCCTGTCCGGCGGGGAGTCCCGGCCCTCGGTCGGCCACGCTCACGACCAGGCGAGGCGGCGATTCGAAGATGCGCGCGGCGATCTCGAGCGGGCTCGAGGGCGGCGAGTACGTGAGCGCGTTGTCGAGCAGGTTGAACAACGCTTGTTCGACCAGCACGTCGTCGAGCGCGACCAGCGGCGTACCGCGCGCGATGGTAATGCGCAGGTCGCGGCCCTCGAGCGCGGGCTCGAGGCGGCCGAGCGCGGCGCCGATCAACTCCTCGATCGAGTGCCAGCCGCGGCGCAATGCGATGGCGCCCGATTCGAGGCGCGTCATGTCGAGCAGGTTCGCGACCAAGCGGTTCAGGCGCTCGCCCTCCTCGGCGATCGTGGCGGCGAGTTCGCGGCGCGACTCGGCGTCGAGGCGGGCATCGTCGCGCAGGCTCGTGCCAGCGCCCGTGATCACGGCGAGCGGGGTGCGCAGGTCGTGTGAGACCGAGGACAGCAGTGCATTGCGAAGGTGCTCGGTCTCGGCCGAGAGCCGGGCGCCCTCGGCGTCGGCGGCGAGGCG
>JBKJJJ010000059.1:0-6138 GCA_046598045.1 Candidatus Eiseniibacteriota bacterium | reverse complement strand
ATCGGGGCCGGCTCTGGACGATGCGCCAATACGCCGGTTTTGGCTCCGCCGCCGAGTCCAACCGGCGTTATCACTATCTTTTAGGGCAAGGGGTCAGCGGCCTGAGCGTCGCGTTCGACCTGCCGACCCAGATGGGCTACGACTCGGACCACGCGCGCGCCCAAGGCGAGGTCGGTCGCGTCGGCGTCGCGATCTCGACGCTCGCCGACATGGAGGCGCTGGTCGACGGCCTGCCGCTCGACCAGGTCTCGACGTCGATGACGATCAATTCCACCGCGGCAATTTTACTGTGCCTGTACGTCGCGGCGGCTCGCAAACGGGGCATGCCGATCGACAAGCTCTCGGGCACCGTACAAAATGATCTGCTCAAAGAGTACATCGCGCGCGGGACCTATATTTATCCGCCCGCGGCTTCGCTGCGCATCACCACCGACCTTTTTGCCTGGTGTGCGACGCAGCTTCCACAATGGAACACGATCTCGATCTCGGGCTACCACATTCGCGAGGCGGGCTCGACCGCCGCGCAGGAGCTCGCGTTCACGCTCGCCGACGGGCTGACCTACGTGCAGGCCGCCGTCGACGCCGGTCTCGACGTCGACACGTTCGCGCCGCGGATCTCGTTCTTCTTCAACGCGCATAACGATCTATTCGAAGAGATCGCCAAGTTTCGCGCCGCGCGCCGGCTCTGGACGCGCCTCATGACCGAACGCTTCCACCCGCGCGATCCCCGCTCCGCCATGCTGCGCTTCCACACGCAAACCGCGGGCTCCACGCTGACCGCGCAGCAGCCGCAGGTCAACGTCGTGCGCACCACGGTGCAGGCGCTGTCGGCGATCCTGGGCGGCACCCAGTCGCTGCACACCAACTCGTTCGACGAGGCGCTCGGCCTCCCCACCGCCGACGCCGCGCGCCTCGCGCTGCGCACGCAGCAGGTGCTCTCGGAGGAGAGTGGCGTCGCCGACGTAGCGGATCCATTGGGCGGATCGTGGTATGTCGAGGCTTTGACGACCCGCCTGGAGACCGCAGCCCGCGACTACCTCGAGAAGATCAACGCCATGGGCGGCATGCTGCACGCCATCGAGACCGGCTACGTGCAACGCGAAATTCACGAGGCCGCGTACGCGCACCAGCAGGCCGTCGAAGCCGGCACGGTGGGCGTGGTCGGCGTCAACCGCTACGTGGTCGACGAGCCCGTCCCGGCGAACGTGTTCGAGCCGGACCCGCGCGTGGAGCAGGAGCGCGCGGAGTCCCTCGCCGCATGGCGCGCCCAGCGGGATGCCTCCAGGTGCGAAGCCGCCCTCGCCGGCGTCGAACGCGCGGCGCGCGGCAGCGAGAATCTCCTGCCGCACATCCTCGCTTCAGTCGAGGCGCATGCGACGCTCGGCGAGATCTCGGACCGGATGCGCGCGGTGTTCGGAGTCTATCGGCCGCCGGCGTTGTTCTAGCCCGGAGCCAACGCCGCGCCGATTCGCGATCCGGGCGGGCGATCCGATACCGAACCCGAGAGCTCCCCACGCTCGCTCGCCCGCTTCCCCTCCATGAAATGCTTTCCGAACAACCTCTCCGCCTCGTGCTGGTTGTGGGTGCGGCAAAGCAAGCGGATCTGCCCGGCCGTCGCCGCTCCCCCGCGCGCCACCGGAACCACGTGGTCGAATTCGAGGAACGTGCGCGTGGCGCAGCGATGCCCGTCGTCGCCGACAAACGTGCACCGGCCGTCGTCGCGCTTCCAGACCGCGCGCCGCACGTGCGCGGGGATCGTTCGCTTTCCCAACGTCGGCCGCGGTTCGCGCGGCCTCGCGGTGGCGCCCAGCTTGCGCTTCTCCAACTGGACGATCAGCGCGTCGAGCGCCCGGTCGAGCACCTGGGCGACGTCGCCCGAGGGGACCGTGTGACCGAGGAGCGCCTGCGCGTGCCGCAGCTTGTCGTGGGTCGCTCGGTCGATCGTGACCTGGACCGCGAACCGCTCGGCGGTAATGGGCGCCACGCGCGGGCGAGGCTCGGCGACCACTTGCGCCGGCGCAAGCAGGGCGCCCGCCTGCGCCGGCGCAAGCGCGGCATCCGAGCGCGCAAGCGTGTCGTCGCCCGGCGCGATCGAGGCGCCGTTCGACCCGCTCCCAACTTGCGCCGGCGCAAGTCGCGGCAGCGCGCAGATGCCGTCGTCGAGCCTCTGGAGCTCGGCCCTCGGGAATCGCCGGGCGACCAGCAACTCGATCTCGGGCTTGCGCAGATGCTTCGCACGAGCCAGCAGATCGTCGACGTTCTCCGCGGTCAGGTGCGGGGCCAGCAGATTGAGGCCGGTGAGGTGCACGTGGCCCTCGGCCAGCGCGACGTAGACCTGCGGAAACCGGCGGGCCTGTCGCGCGACCTGGAGCCGCTTGAAGGCCGCGTCGTCGGACAGGCCTAGCTTTTCGACGCAATAGGCGTGCATCGAGGAATACCCCGCCGGGGCGAACAGGCGCCTTACATCGACCTCGGCCATGTGGGCCAGCAGATTCGCGGTGATCGTTCGGTCCTGCGCGGCGAGGTCGTTGAGGTTACAAAGCAGGACGTCGTCGCGGAGTCGGGTCAGCGTGTACTTGTTCATGGTCGAACCGTTTCACGGGGGCGCGTGAAGGTGCTCGTTGCACACAGGTAGGATGCAACACGGCAGGGACAGAATACGGGCGGGAGTCTAGCTCCCCAATCCCATCCGCTTCTTGAGCGCCGCAAACCGAGGATCCTTCCAAACCCGGGCAAAATCCGCGAAGTACATCGCATACGGCAGTCGAATCTCCCGCTGCTCGTACGCCTCATCGAGATCGCGGAACGCCGCGTCCATGTCGCCCAACTCGGCATGCCAGAGCGCACGATCGCTTGGCAGCAAGCGCGCGACCGGCCCGGCCAGCTGCGCGCGCAGCACCGCCTCCCGCCCACCACGAGCGTACGCCTCGCGCACTTCTGCCGTCGGCACCGAGACCCGCGTCGAGATCGCTTCGAGCCGCGCGCGCAACGCGAGGTATTGCTCCATGTCGTCCCTCTGCCAACACAGGCGCGCGGCCAGCTCGAGCGCGAGCGGAAGGGTGGGCTGGAGTTCGAGCGCCTTCCTATAATGGGACATCGCCTGATCGTGTTGCCCCTCGAACCAATACCACTCGCCGAGGATCGTCCAGATGCTCGCGGACAACGGATCCAGTTCGATCGCCCGACGAATCTCCCTGAGTGCGGCGTTCGAGCGGCCCAGCATCAGGAGCAGGTCCGTGTACCACTTGTGCGCAGTCGCATCATCGGGGTCCAGCTCGAGCGCGCGGCGAAACGCGACGTCCGACTCCGCCCATTGCCAGTTGATCATCAGCGCGTAGCCGAGCGTGGAGTGCGCCGCCCCCAGCCCGGGCTTGAGCGCGAGCGCGCGGTCGACCGCCACGCGCGCGAGCGGATAGACCTCTCCGGTCTGGGTCAGGCTGTAATACGGCATCGTATGGTAGGCGTCCGCGAGCCCCACGTACGCCTCGGCGAACTCGGGGTCGAGCGCGATCGCCTGCTCGAAGAACGCGATCGCCTTGCGCATGTCGGCCTCGGTGCGTTTGTTCCAGAAGAAGCGCCCCTCGAGGTAGGCATCGTAGGCCGCGCTGTTGCGGGTCCCCTTGAAGTTTGCAATGCCCGAGCCGCTGCCCAGCATCTCGCCCGGCAGCGCGGCCACCACGGCGCGCGCGACCTCGTCCTGCACTGCGAAGATGTCCTCGAGCGTGCGGTCATAGGTCTGAGACCACAGATGGTAACCGTCGGACACCTTGATCAGCTGCGCCGTGATCCGCACCCGGTTGCCGGACTTGCGCACGCTGCCCTCGAGCACCGTCGAGACGTTCAGCGCCCCGCCGACCTCGGCGATCGTCGGCGACTTGCCCTTGAAATAGAACGACGAGGTGCGCGCTGCAACCCGCAGCCCGCGGACGCCGGCGAGCACGTTGAGCAGCTCCTCGGAGAGACCGTCGGAGAAATACTCGTTCTCCTCGTCGCGGCTCATGTTGACGAACGGGAGGACCGCGATCGAAGGACCCTCGGCCGCGGAATCGGAAACTGGCGTGGCGGGCATAGACGTCCCGTCCGGGGGCCCCGAGAGGCGCACCAGCTCGAGCTCGGCACGCACGTCGGCCGCGGCCTGAAACCGCTGCACGCGATCCTTCTCCAGGCACCGCACCACGAGGAGAGACATGCTCCGGGGCGTGTCCGGCCGCACCTTCGACAGCGCCGCCGGTGTATCCCGCAGGATTGCCGAACCAACGTCCGCGTTCGACGCGCCGGTGAACGGCCGGATCCCGCTGGCGAGTTCGTAGAGCAGCACGCCGAACGCGAACAGGTCCGTGCGCGCGTCGACGACCTCACCGCGCACTTGCTCGGGGGCCATGTAGGGCACCGTGCCCAGCACCTGCCCCGCGGTCGAGAGCGGGGAGGTCATCGTCGCGTCGAGTGCGGAGCCGGGCCCGGCCTCCGCCACCGTCGAGCGCGCGAGCCCGAAGTCGAGCACCTTCACGCGTCCCTCGTCGCTCAGCATCACGTTCGCGGGCTTGAGATCCCGATGGACCACGCCCTTGGCGTGCGCAGCGACGAGCGCGTCGGCCAGCGGAATCGCGATCGCGAGCACCCGGTCCCAGGGGAGCCCGCCCGGCGTGATCAGCGAGTCGATGGTGACGCCCTCGACCAGTTCCATGGTGAGAAAACGGACGCCCGAAGCCTCCTCGACCGAGAACAGCGTGACGATGTTGGGATGATTGAGCGCCGCCACGGTGCGCGCCTCGCGCTCGAACCGGGCGAGTCGGTCGGGATCGGACGCGAGCGCCGCGGGGACGACCTTCAAAGCCACCTCGCGCCCGAGCCGCGAATCGCGCGCTCGCCAGACCTCCCCCATGCCGCCCGCGCCGAGCGGCGCGACGATCTCGTAGGGACCAAGCCGGGAGCCAGGGGAGAGGGGCATTGGGCTCAGCCCGGCTCTCCGGGCACCCACGCGTTCGGATCCTTCTCGAGTTCGCGGTCAGCGAGATCGCACAAGGCCTCGTAGGCGCCTGGTTCGGTCGGCAGCGCCTCGAGCGCGATCACCAGGTGCTGGGCGGCGTGCCGCGCGCCGGGGATGTCGGCATGCTCGAGCCCGGCGCGCACGCGAAACATGGCCTCGGCGACGGCGCGCAACGCATCGACGCCGGTGGGCGCGGGCACGGGCGCGGATGCAGGCCCGGGCGCAGGCCCGGGCGCCGGATCGTCGATGGGATCGGGTGGGGTCATCATGCCCGCAGTGTCGCAAACCCCAGCAATCGCTGGCGAGGAAATTCCCGCTCGCTTACAGTGCGCGGCATGACCACGCCCACGAGCCCCGCCCGCGCGCTCGCCCACATTTCGATCGCCACGCCCGACGCCGAGGCCACCGCGCGCGAATACGCCGCGCTGCTCGGCGCGACCGTGCGCTCGCGCGAGACGCTCGCCGATCGCGGCCTGCTCGTGGTGTTCCTCGACTGCGCGGGCGTCCCGATCGAGCTCATCCAGCCGATCGACCCCGAGAGCCCGACCAACACGGTCGCGAAATTTCTCAAGGCGCGTGGCCCTGGTCTCCACCACGTCGCGTTCTTCGTCGACGACGCCGGCAAGGCACTGGAGGGAGCCCGTGCCCTGGGCGCGCGCCTGGTCGACGAGACGCCGCGCGCGGGCGCGGACGGATGCCTGGTCGCGTTCCTCCATCCGAGCGCGACCTCGGGTGTGCTGGTCGAGTACGTCGAGGGCGGCCCGCACGCCCCGGAGCCGTCCTAGCCGCCCCGGCCAGCCGGTTCCGCGAGTCCCCTGCGGGCTGCTATATTCCACGCATCCTGTCATGAGGCATGGGGACAGTCTCGCCCGCCCCGAACCTCCGCCTGAACCGACAACCAGTCACCACACCCGCCGGAGCCCCCCATGGTGTCGTGCCGACGCGTCTTGTTCCTCGCGACCCTCACGTTGGCCGCGCTCGGTGCGCTTCCTTTGCCCCGCGTCGCGAGCGCCGCGCCCGACTTGCCCGATCACTTCGACGACCAGCTCGTGGCCGGCAATCTCAACTCGCCGACGAACGGGGCGTTCCTGCCCGACGGGCGCATGCTCGTCACCGAGCAGTACACGGGACGGATTCGCCTGGTCCTAGGC
>JBKJJJ010000203.1:0-47114 GCA_046598045.1 Candidatus Eiseniibacteriota bacterium | reverse complement strand
ATCGAGGAGCGCGACCCGCTCGGCAACCTGACGGGCTCGTTCGGCGCCGACGACCTCGCGGTGACGTTCGGCTACGCGGCGACCGCCGCGAAGGGCCTGAGGCTCGGCGGGGCGCTGCAGTGGGCGCACGAGGACCTGGGCGGCAGCGGCGCGTCCGCGCTCGGCATTTCGGCCGGCGGGCTGTACGCGGTACCGGCGATGAGGGGCCTCATGCTCGGGGCGGCGGTGCGCAATCTCGGGCGGAGCCCGTCGTTCAAGACCGACTCCGGCGCCGACGGCGCGAAGGTGCCCCAGCCGCTCACGGTCTCGGCAGGCGCGAGCTACGGGCGCGCGCACGCGGGCGGGCTCGGCTGGCGCGCGGCGGCGGACGTGCTCAAGCTCAAGGGCAATGGCGTCGAGGGCCGGCTCGGACTCGAGGTGCTCCCGGTGCCGAGCCTCGCGCTGCGGGCGGGCTGGATGCTCGGCCAGGACGCGGCCGACCTCACCGCGGGCGCGGGGATCGCGGTCGGGCGCTTCGACATCGACTACGCGTTCGTGCCCTACCACGACCAGCTCGGGAATTCCCACCGCATCGCGCTCGGCGCCCGGCTCTAGGCTCTTTTAAGGGAGCGCCTCCGGATCCACGCCGGGGCCGTCCCACGGCCGGGCGATCGCTCCATCCCACGACCACAGCGCGAAGCGGCCGTCCGCCAGCGACGCGAACGTGGAATGCATCACCCAGTCGCCCAGCACCAGGAAATCGCGTCCCTCGCGGCGGAAGTGCGTCGGGTGGTGGTAATGCCCCGTGATCACCGCGTCGGCGCCCTCGGCGAAGCGCGGCAGCGCGAGCTGGCGATAGAGCCACTCGCGGTCGACCGCCGACTCGTCCCGGCTGTGGCGCGACGCGCGCGACACCCAGAGCGCGAACGGGATCCCGAGGTCGGGATGGAGGGCGCGGTAGGCGCCGATCGTCCAGCGGTTGCGCAGCAGCCCCTTGAGCGCCTTGTAGCCCGCATCGCCCCTGGCCAGCCCGTCGCCGTGCATGAGCGCGACCGCGCGGCCGTCGAGCGGCAGCGTCGCGGGGCGATCGTGCGCCTCGATCCCGAAGGTTTCGGACAGGAAGGGTCCCGCCCAGAAGTCGTGATTGCCGCCGAAGAACGTCACCGGGACCCCGGAGTCGACGAGCGCGCCGAGGCGCGCGGCCACCTTCAGGTGCGCCTTCGGGATCGCATGCCGATAGTCGAACCAGAAGTCGAACAGGTCGCCGAGCACGAACAACCGCCGGGCGCTCCGGCCGTGACGGTCGAGGAACGCGAGCAATCGCCCCGCCCGCGCCGCGTCGTCGACGGGGCGGCCGGCGCCGAGGTGGACGTCCGAGAGGAACAGGGTGGCGCCTTCGGGGGGCGTCATGGAGCGGGAAGCCATGGCGGCAGAGTGCCCAAATCCCCCCGGATCGGCAAGGGCCGCCGCGGCTGCGCCAATTTGCTGTGAAGGCGGCCGCGCTCCTTGACCGCGGTCGGCCACGCTCCCTAGCATGGAAGTGCGTTCGCCCCTGTCATCGTCAACGCTCCGCGCCGCGCGCGCAGAGGAGGAAACGAAAGTCATGTCCACCGACCGTCCGACTGCTCGTCCGGCGCGCTTCTGGGCCTCCGCCGGACTGTTCGTCGCCGTGGGTCTCGTGCTCGGTCTCGCCCTCGCGGGGACGTTGCGCGTCCAGCCCGATTCGATCGCCCAGACCGCTTCCTCGACCCAGATGGTCAACGCCGCGCTCACCGCGGCTCCGCTCGCAGGCGGCGAGAGCCCGTTCGTCGCCGTGGTGGAGCGCGCCGCGCCCGCCGTCGTGAGCATCGACACCAAGCGCAAGGTGGGCAACGGCGGGATGGCGGACGGCGAGGATGGCGACCTGTTCCACCGCATGTTCGGCGATCCGCCGGGCGGCAACGGCGCGAGCCCGCACGGCCGCACGATGACCGTGCCCGCGTCCGGCTCCGGGTTCCTGATCGCCAAGGACGGGCGCATCCTGACCAACAACCACGTCGTGCGCGACGCTTCCGAGATCACGGTCACGCTCTCGGACAAGCGCGTGTTCAAGGCGAAGGTCATCGGGCAGGACCAGGCGACCGACGTGGCGGTCATCCAGATCAAGGCCACCGGCGACCTGCCTGTGCTGCCGCTCGGCGACTCGGACAGGATTCGCGTCGGCGAGTACGTGATGGCGATCGGCAATCCGCTGGGCGAGCTCCAGGGCTCGGTCACCGCCGGCATCGTGAGCGCGCGCGGCCGTTCCTCGCTCAACATCGCGGGCGGGGCGCCCGACTACCAGGACTTCATCCAGACCGACGCGTCGATCAACTTCGGCAACTCGGGCGGGCCGCTGGTCAACCTGCGCGGCGAGGCGATCGGCATCAACACCGCGATCAACGCGCAGGGGCAGGGCATCGGCTTCGCGATTCCGATCAACCTCGCGAAGCACATCGCCGAGCAACTCGTCGCCTCGGGCAAGGTCGTGCGCGGCTTCCTCGGCGTCGAGCCCGCAGAGCTCACGCCGGACCTCGCCGAGTCGTACGGCGTGGCGGTCAACGCGGGCGTCGTCGTGCAGAACGTGTCCGATGACTCGCCGGCGTCACGCGCCGGGATCCATCGCGGCGACATCATCACCGCGTTCGACGGGCAGCGCGTGCAGGACGTGACCGGATTCCGCCTGCGCGTGGCCGACACGCCGGTCGAGAAGCACGTGCTGGTCAGCCTGCTGCGCGAGGGCAAGCAGAGCGACGTCCAGGTCACGCTCGCGAACCGCGACGTCATGCTCGCCCAGGCGCCCGGCCGCAATCGCGGCGAGCGCGCGCCCACGGCGGACGGCAGCGACGATCCGCGCGCGGTGGCTTCGGGCGCCGGCCTGACCGTGCGCGCGCTCAACACGCGCGAGAAGGAAGCGCTCGGCGAGGACGCCAAGGGCGTGGTGGTGACGCAGGTCGACGAGGGCGGTCCCGCGGACATCGCGGGGATCACCGAGGGTCAGCTCCTGATCGAGGCCAATGGCCGCGACGTGGCGAGCCCGGCGGACCTCGGCGCCGCGGTGCGCCTCGCGAAGCCCGGCGGCCGCCCGATCCGCGTGCTGATCGGCGACGTCGATTGGAGCTCCGGCCGCTTCGCCACGCGCTACGTTCCCTTGAAGCTCAAGGACTAGCGCTGACTCGCCGCGTTTCCCTCCGTCGCGCGCTCGCCGTGCTGCTCGCGGCCGCGTGGATCACGACCGCCGCCCCGGGGCCTTTTGCGCCCGAGGCGGCGTTCGCGCATCGGGCGAAGCGGAAGCAGGCGTCGGCCCGCAGGCGGCGCCCGCCCGCCCCGCCGCCCGCGCCCGTGGCGCAGACGTTGCGAACCTATACCGGCCCGAACACGACGCGCCTCGTGCTCGATCTCTCGCGCTCGAGCGGCTTCCGCATCGCGGCCGACTCGTCGTCGCGCAGCTTCGCCGTGATCGTGCCCAAGGGCGTGCGCTCCCCCGCGTTCGAGGCACCAGCGCTCAACGACGGCGCGGTGCGCTCGATCGACGCCGACGAGACGCCCGAAGGCTTCCGCCTGACCGTGCACGTCGTGGAGTGGCACCCGCCCCGCGTGTTCGGCCTCGAAGGCGAGACCGGCCAGGCCGCGCGCGTGGTCGTGGACGTGATCCGGCCCGGCCAGGCCGAGCGCGATGCCGCCGAACGCGTGCGCGTCGATCGCCTGACCGCGAGCGCGCGCCGCATCGTGGTGATCGATCCGGGCCACGGCGGCGAGGCGGTGGGGGCGATCGGTCCCCAGCGCACCTACGAGAAGGACGTCACGCTCGCGATCGCGCGCCGGCTGAAGGACGCGCTCGAGCGCCAGCCGGGCGTCCAGGTCGTGCTCACGCGCTCGGGGGATTACGACGTGCCCCTGCGCGAGCGCTACCGGGTCGCCGAGCGCTACCAGGCGGACGTGTTCGTCTCGATCCACTGCAACTCGTCGCGCACGCGCACGGGCAGCGGGACCGAGGTCTACTTCCTCTCGCTGTCGAGCGCGTCGGACGAGGCCTCGAAGGCGCTCGCCGAGGTCGAGAACTCGGCCGACAAGGTCTCGGACGGTCCGTCCTCGGGCCAGGACGACGACCTGGTGGGGATTCTCTACGACCTCAAGCAGACCGAATCGATGCAGCAATCGTCGGTGCTCGCCGAGGCGATCCTGGGCGAGATCGAGGGCGGCCGCCGGCTCGAGGTGCGCGGCGTGCGCCAGGCCGGGTTCGCCGTGCTCAAGTCGCCGACCGTGCCCTCGGTGCTGGTCGAGACCGCGTTCATCAACAACCCGGCCGAGGAGCGCCTGCTCAAGGACCCCGGGTTCCAGCAGGAGATGGGCGACCAGATCGCCCGCGGCGTCGTGTCCTACCTCGCGCACGCCCCGGTCCTGCCCCGCGACGGCCGCACCGGTAAGGCCGCCCCGGCGCGCAACCCGGTCCCGCCCGCGAACCTCGGTCTCGCGCGCTGACCCGGCCCTCGATCGTGTGCTAACTTCCGCCGGCGCCCGGGGGCTCGCCCCGCGCCCGGCGGAAAGGATGACCCCTTGATCCAGGTGCAGGGACTGACCAAGCTCTACGGCGAGTTCGTCGCCGTCAAGGATCTCGACTTCAGCGTCGCGCCCGGCGAGATCCTCGGTCTCGTCGGACCGAACGGCGCCGGCAAGACCACCACGCTGCGCTGCATGGTCGGGATCCTGCGCCCCTCGCTCGGCACGGTGACGATCGAGGGCCACGACGTCGTCAAGGACGCGGTCGAGGCCAAGCGCCGTTTCGCGTGGCTGCCCGACGAGCCCCACCTGTTCGAGTACCTCACCGTGCGCGAGCACCTCGGCCTGACCGCGCGCCTCTACCAGGTCGCGGACGCCGAGGCGCGCGGGCAGGCGCTGCTCGAGGAACTCGAGCTCACCGAGAAGGCCGACGTGCTCCCCGGGGAGCTGTCGCGCGGCATGAAGCAGAAGCTCGCGATCGCGTGCGGGCTCCTGCACGAGCCGCATGCGCTGTTCTTCGACGAGCCGCTGACCGGGCTCGACCCGCTCGGGATCCGCCGCATGAAGGCCACGATCGTCGAGCGCGCCCGGCGTGGCGCGGCGGTGGTCGTGAGCTCGCACCTGCTCCACCTGGTCGAGGAGATCGCCGGCCGCGTGCTCATCCTGCAGGGCGGGCAGCGTGTGGCGCTCGGCACGCTCGAGGAAATTCGCGCGCTCGCGCCAGGCCTCGCGCGCGACGCGAGCCTCGAGGATATCTTCCTGACCGTGACCGCGCGCGGGGATGCGACCTCGTCGTGATCGGCGTCTTCTCGTATCTGCTCTCGCACTCGTTCCGGAACCAGGTCAAGCGCCGCATCGCGCGCCTGCGCGAGCCGCGCTACGTCGTGCCGTTCGCGGCCGGCCTCCTGTGGTTCGGCATGTGGATCCTGCGCCCGCTGATGGGCGGCAGGCACGTGCGCGTCGCCGACTGGGGGATGCTGCCGCCCGACGTGCGCGAGGCGCTGGTGTTCGTCGGCGGCGTGGCGATCTTCCTGTGGATCGCGCTGCTCTGGATTCTGCCGTCGAAGAAGGCCGCGCTCGCGTTCTCGCCCGCCGAGCTCCACTTTCTGTTCCCGGCGCCGATCACCCGTCGGCAGCTCGTCCAGTACAAGCTCATGCAGGCGCAGATGGGCATCCTCTTCGGCGCGCTGATCTCGGCGTTCTTCTCGGGCGCGCGGCTGACCCAGCCGAGCGGCTGGGCGCGCCTGCTCGCGATCTGGCTGTTCTTCGCGATCGGTCACCTCCACGGCATCGGCGCGTCGTTCGTGCGCACGGACCTGATCGAGGCCGGCTGGAGCGGCGTGCGCCGGCGCCTCCTGTCGATCGCGGTCGTGCTCGTGATCGTGATCGGCGTGGTGGTGAGCGCGCGCGAGGCCTGGACCGCGCTCGCGGACGCCGCCGCGTCGTGGATCGGGCCGAGCGGCGAGCCCTCGTTCGAGCGCTTCGGCGTCTTCAGCCGCGCGCTCGCGCACGCCGGCAACAGCGGGATCGGCGGCGTGGTGCTTTGGCCGTTCCTCGCGCTCCCGCGGCTGCTGCTGGCGAACACGCCGGCCGAGTTCCTGCGCTACGGCGGGATCGGCGCGCTGATCCTGCTCGTCCACTACGTGTGGGTGGTGCGCTCGGACACGTCGTTCGAGGAGGCCTCGCTCGAGCTTTCGCAGAAGGTCGCCGCCAAGCGCGCGGCACGCATCGAGGGCGTGCAACGGGGCGGCCGCCTGGTCAAGCGCGCCGGGACGTTTCCGTGGAAGCTCTCCCCGAAGGGCCGGCCCGAGGTCGCGCTGGTGTGGAAGAACCTCGTCAACCTGTCGCGGGTCACGCCGTTCCGCGCGCTGTTCGCGCTCGGAGCGTTCCTGCTCGCGATGATCACGTGGACCATCCAGATCTCGCACGGGCGCGAGGGCCTGTGGTTGATCGTCGCGCTGCTTGCCTCCCAGGTCGCCGCCTTCACCTCGGTGTTCGGGCCGGTATTCATGCGCAATGACCTGCGCGAGGACCTGTTCCGTATCGACATGATCAAGACCATGCCGATCGCGGGCCACGCCGTGGTGTGGGGCGAGATCCTCGGTTCGTGGATCGCGCTCGCGGCGCTGCAGTGGCTGATGGTCCTGCTCGGGATGTTCGCGCTCGTGATGTCGGGCGCGACCTCGATCGGGCAGGTCTCCGCGCCGTGGCTGTTCGCCGCGGGGGGCGCGGCGATCGTCGTCCTGCCCGCGCTCACGTTGGTCGCGGTCGCGCTGCAGAACGCGCTGGTGGTGATCTTCCCGGCGTGGGTCCAGGTCGGCAACAACCGCGGGCGCGGCTTCGAGGCTTCGGGGACGCGCGTGCTCACGCTGTTCGGTACGCTGTTCGCGCTCAGCGTGGTCGCGCTGCCGGCGGCCGCTTCGGGGGGCATCGCGGCGTGGCTCCTGTCCCCGCTGATCGGGCCGGCGTGCGCGATCGTCGGCGCGGTGATCGCGGCGGCGTGGATGCTCGCCGAGGTCGCGTTCGCCTGCCGCCTGCTCGGGGGCCTGCTCGAGCGCCTCGACCCCGCGACGGCGGGGATCGAGGCGTCGGACGCCTAGCGCGCCGCGTCGGCTCCCGTCTTCGCCGGCGCCTTCGACGACGGGCTCGTGATCCGCCCGGGCGTCGCCGCGACCAGCGGTTGCCCCGCCTTGCCGCGGCGCTCCATGTCCGCGACCAGCGCGTTGCGCACCAGCACGCCGGGCAGCGCGAGCCCCTCGCCCCGGGCGATCATCGTGAAGCCGTCGCCGCCCTGCGCCATGAAATCGTTGGTCGCCACCTTGTACTTCGCGCCCGGGTCGATGCGCTTGCCGTTCGGCAGGCGGATCTCGAGCACGCGCTCGCCATGCGGGCGAGCGGGGTCGTAGACCAGCGACATCCCCGAGAGCTGGACGCACGTGGTGGGGGAGACGCCGTGCTCGACCAGGTCGAGCACCTGCGCGCCCGTGAGCGTCACCGTCGCAATTTGATTGTCGAACGGCATGACCTCGTACACGTCGCCCATCGTGACCTCGCCCGCGTCCAGGTCCGCGCGCAGGCCGCCCGGGTTCTGGAACGCGAAGTCCGCGCCTACGGCCGCGCGCATCACGTCCGCGACCCAGTCCCCGAGCGACGACTCCCCGAGGCGATTGCGCGTGAGCGCGTCGCGCGAGGTGCCGAGCACGCGCGAGGTGATCGGCAGCAGGTCGTGATTGACCGAGTCGACGAACGCCGCGATCGTCGGGTCGGGCTTGACGTCGTCGGCGAACGTGGTCAGGAGCTGCCGCCGGGTCTCCTCGGCGATCGGGCGATGGGTCGCGCGATCGATCACGAGGTCGATGCGCCCGAGCGTCTGCCCGAGCGCGCCCGAGATGATCACCGGCACGCCGTCGACCACGCCGCTCAGGCGGTTGTGGCTATGGCCGCCGAGCACCGCGATCGCGCCGTTCGGGCCGCCCACGGCGCGCGCCACTTCGGCGATCTCGCCCTTGACCGCGCCGGTCGAGTCGACGCTGCCCGGCAGGTGGCCGACCACGACCACGAGGTCCGCGCCCGCCGCGCGGCAGGAATCGATCAGCCCCCGCGCGATCGGCCCGCCCGCGGGGAAGCGGAAGGCCTCGACGTTCTTCGGCAGCGTCACCGACGCGGTCTCGTCCGTGAGCAGGCCGATCACGCCGATCCGCATGCCGCCCCGCTCGAGGATCGTCCACGGCGCGACGTTGTCCGCGCGCTTGCCATCGGAACGGTTCACCCAGTTCGCGCCGAGCGGCTGGAAGCGCGCCTCGCGCATGCGCGTGCGCAGCGTGTCGACGCTCCAGTCGAACTCGTGGTTGCCGATGGTCGACGCGTCGACACCCATCCGGTTCATGAGCGCGATCACCGGCCGGCCGAAGTTGAGGTTCGAGATCGGCGTGCCCTGCATCCAGTCGCCGCCGTCGAGCAGCAGCGTGCCGTCCGGGTTCTTCGCGCGTTCGCGCGCGATGTACGCCGCGAGCGTCGCGGCGCCGCCGATCGCGCGCCCGCTCGCTTTGTCCTTCGCGCCACCGAGCAGCGCGCCGTGGAAGTCCGTGACCTCGAGCAGCGTGAGGCGCGGGAAGAACATGTCGGCGAGCACGGTCGCGCCTTCGCCCACGGTCAGGCCCGGGCCCGCAGCGTCTCCCGCGCCCGCCGGCGCACCCGTGAAGCGCGCGCGGGCGGGCTCGGGCAGCGCCTGCCGCGCGGCCACGCGGGCGAGGTCGAGGTTGACGGGCGCCGCCGGGCCGGGCGCGCCCTTCGGCGGGCCGTCCTTCTGGCCCGTGGTCGCGACCAGCTGCGCGCGCGCCGGGCCGCCGCCGAGCTTCTCGAGCCAGTTGGCATAACGCAGGCGCGTGAGTGGCGCCGACGGTCCCCACGCCAGCGCGGAGTCGGCATGGACCACGCCGCGCCGCACTAGCAACTCGAGCCCGGCGCGCGCGGCCGGCGGGTCGTTCGCCCACGCGGGCACGGCGCGCCAGTTGCCGTCGACCTGTGCGGTGATGGTGCCGAGCTTCTTGATCTCGGCGACCAGCAGGTCGCGCACGGGAATCTCCGAGCGCCACAGCACGGGCTTGCCCACGAGCATGTCGTAGCCGCCGCCGCCGTTCGCCCGGTAGTTGTTCACCGCGACCCGCAGGTGCTTCTCGGGCGCGAGCGCGCGGCCGCGCCACGCGAGGTTCTGCACGCGTTTGCCGACCGGCTGCCGGAGGTCGAGCACGTACGTGACGCCGCTCGCGATGTCGAAGTTGTAGCCCGGGATCGCGCTGTTGACGAGCGGCCGGTCCGAGCGGCCGAAGTCGTAGCCGTTGTAATACTCGGCCGCGTGTTCGAGCGCGGCCTTGAGGTCGGCGCCCGTCAGGTCGAGCACGGCGAGCGTGTTCTCGTACGGATAGAGCGCGTAGGCGTCGCGCACCGTGACCGGCCCGGCGGCGATCGAAACCCTGGGAGCGAACATCGGCGAGATCGACACGTCGGCCTTGCCGGCGTCGAGCTGCGTGCGCTGGATCAGCTCGAGCAGCGCATTGTCGACGAGCCGCGCGTTCGCGCCCGACAGCGCGGCCGGGGCCTGCGCGAGCACGGCCTTGAGGTAGGCCTCGGCGCGGTCGTGGTAGGGGCGCGCGATCGCCTCGATCGCCGGGTCCGACGGGACCGAGGCGTCGACCTTGAGCAGGCTTGCGGTCTTCTCGGTCAGCGCATAGCCCGCGCCTTGCGCGTTCTTCTCGAACGTGAGGTCGAGGCGGCCGAGCGCCTGGCCCCAGCGGCCGGCCTCGGTCAGCAGCACGCCCTTCTCGCTGCGCGAGGGGATCATGACGTGGGTGTGGCCCATGACGATCGCGTCGATGCCCGGCACGGCGCGCGCGATCGCGAGCACGCGGTTCTCGTTCGGCGCCTGGCCCGGCGTGGGCTTGCCCTGGTCGTTCTCCTCGAGGCCCATGTGGCACACCAGCACGACCGCATCGCAATGTTCCAGACCGCGCAGGATCGGCACGAAGTGTTGCGCGGTCAGAAGCGGGTCGTCGAACTCGAGCCCGGCCCAGTGCGGCGGGTCGTCCCAGCTCGGGATCCCCGGCGTGGTCAGCCCGAGTAGGCCTATGCGCACGCCGCCCACCTCCCTGACGACGTACGCCTGGTACGCGCCGGCGCCGGCGGGGGCCTTCTTCATCGTGTTCGCGGACAGCCACGGGAACTTCGCCTCGGAGCGCGCGCGCTCGAGCACGGCGAGGCCGAAGTTGTACTCGTGGTTGCCGACCGTGAACGCGTCGTAACCGAGCGCGTTCATGCACGCCATCTGGGGATCGGGCAGGCCGTCGCCCGCCAGGTTCCGGTCCGGGCCGCCCACCGCGTGCAGGTCCGCGAGCGCGGAACCCTGGATGCAGTCGCCCGCGTCGACCAGCAGCGTCCGCACGCCGGGCTCCTGGCGCACGCGCGCGATCAGCGTCGCGACCTTGGAGAGCCCGTAGTCGTCGACCGGCTTGCCGGTCTCGTAGTCCCACGGCAACAGGTGCCCGTGGAGGTCGGTGGTGTTCAGGATTGAGACCGTGACCTTCCTCGGGGCGGCGGGCGCGGCCGGGCGGGGGGCTCGCTTCCGGGCGGTGCGAGCGGTCCGGGCGTCGACGTGGCTCGCGGCGAGGCCGAGCAGGGCGAGCCCGAGGCCGACGAGGACGACGGCGGTCAGGCGGGAGCGGATCGGGCGGCGCGAGCGAGCCGTCACAGGGAAGCCTCCGGAGTGGGTCGAACGGGCGGCGTAAAGAGCGGTCACCCCGGAGCCTAGGGGCCCGAAGGCGCGGCGGCAAGCCTGCGATCCGGTCGGCGGGGCAATTTGCCCGCCCGTACCGGAACGGCGTCAATCCTGCGTCAACGCCCCCCGGAGGAGGCATCGGCGGTTGACCCGCGGGCCGGGCGCCACCTACTCTTGAACCCAGTCGCTTGCAGTCCGCAAGCGTTCCCGGATTCCGACGGAGGTGCAAAGTGGTCTCGAGCAAGATCAAGGTACTCGCGCTCAGCGTGCTGGTTCTCGGGGCGGCCACCTACGCCTTCGCCTGCGGGGACAAGGACAAGGCTTCGACCACCGAAGCGTCGTACAGCTCGGCCGGGGGCGGAAGCTGCGCCGGCAAGATGTCGAAGGAAGCCTGTGCCGCGAAGATGGCGGCCGGCGAGTGCCCGGTCCACGGCGCGAAGGGCACCATGGCCTCGAGCGCGGGCGCGGGTGGAAGCTGCAGCACAGCGAAGGGCGCATCGATGGCCGCCGGTTCGACGTGTTGCGCGCACGATGCTTCGATGGCCAAGTGCACCTACGGCGAGAACACGGTGACGATGGCGGGCAGCTGCCCGGCCGGCAACGACGCGGATTATTCATTCGCGATCTCGGGCGCCGAGTCCCGGGGCACGGGCTCCGAGGCGGTGAAGGCCATCAAGGCAGTCAAGGGCGTGGCCTCGGTCACGGTCGACTATGACAAGCACATGGCCTACGTCTGCGCCGACAAGCGCGCGACCAGCGCCAAGGCGATCCAGAAGTCGCTCAAGAACGCCGGCTTCGACGACGTCAAGTTCGTGAGCGAGAGCAAGGCGAACTGCGCGAAGTCGCACGGCAAGATCGACGCCTAGATCCGGCCGAATCGATTAGACTGCGGGGCGGAGAGCGAACCTCTCCGCCCCGTTTCTTTGTGGGCCCTCGCGGGTCCGCGCGCATCCGGATCCCGGAGAGACCGCCGTGAGCCAGGCCGAACCGCCCGCCGCCCCGCCACGCCTCTGCCCCGATTGCGGGGCGCCGAATCCTCCCGATGGGCCGCGTTGCGTCGAATGCAACCACCCGCTCGACGTGCCCGACGCCCGCAAGGAATCCGCCACGCCGCCACCCCCGCCGGCCGAAGAGCCGGTGGTTCCCGAGCCCGCGCCCGCGCGCATCGACCGCCCCGGGCGGCCCGAGCGCGTTGGCCCGAACGTGACGTCGTGGGGCTACCAGCCCGGTCGCGTGGCGGGCGGGTCGAGCATCCCGTCGTGGCTGTGGGCGGCTGTCGGCCTGGCGGCGCTCGTCGCCGTGCTCGTGACCGCGATCCAGATCGCGCGTGCGCCGGTCCCGCTCGCGATCCCGGGCGCGAGCAAGAACCAGCTCGCGAGCGCCGAGTCCTTGCGCGTGATCCTGCGCGCCGACTCGACCGTGGTCGGGCCGAACATCGCGTTCGGCAACCTCTTTTACGACACCGGCAACTTTGGGGACGCGGTGCCCTATTACCACCGCGCTCTGCGCGCCGACTCCTCGCTCACGGACGTGCGCGTGGACCTCGGCGTGGCGTATCACAACATGGGGGACATGGCCTCCGCCCGCCGGGAACTCGAGCACGCGACGCAGCAGGCGCCCGACCACCCGGTCGCGCAGTTCGATCTCGCCGTGGTCTACCAGTCGATGGGGCTCAAGGACGAGGCGCGGGCGCACTACCTGAAGGCCAAGGCGCTCGAGCACCCCGAGGAGATGGGGCGCGTGATCGACCAGTTGTTGGACCGGCTCGATCACCCGGAGCATGGCAGCCCGCTGCCGCCCGGACACCCCGACCTCGGCGGCGGCAACAGTGGCGGCGGCGGCACCAGCGGCGGGGGCATGCCCTAGCCCGATGGAACTCGTCCCGCGCGATCCGAACTTCGAGGCCCGCGTGCGCGCGAGCTTCGAGCGCCAGCGCTTCATGGCCACGTGCGGCGCGCGCATCGAGCGCATCGTCCCCGGCGAGGTCGCGCTGTTCGTCGACCACCGCGATGACCTGACGCAGCAGCACGGCTTCCTGCACGCGGGCGTGCTCGCGTCCGTCGCCGACAGCGCGTGCGGCTACGCCGCGCTCACGCTCATGGACAAGGATTCGGCGGTGCTCTCCGTCGAGTTCAAGATCAACCTGCTCGCGCCCGCGGCCGGCACCCGGTTTCGCGCGGTCGGCCGGGTCGTGCGCGCCGGCAGGACGCTCACCGTGTGCGCCGCCGAGGTCCGCGCGGTGGGCGACGACGGCGCCGAGGGCGCGCCGATCGCGGTCTTGCAGGCGACCATGATGGCGCTGCGCGACCGGCCGGGCCTGGCCGACTAGCTAGCACGGCCTCCGCGCCCTCCGCCGGACCGGGGCCTCGCAGGAAAACCCACGACTTTGGCGGGTTCCCGGCGATCGTGCGCCCGGACCGTCATGGAACCGTCAAATCCCCCCGCGATTTCGAGAATTAGGGATCCAATTGCACCCGGCGAGCGTCTTAACACGCGAGGGACGGGGAAGCCCCCGCGGCGCCACGGATCAAACTGGACGGCGTCGCCCCGGGACCACGTTCCGACCAAATGAAGTTCCCTGCGGCCCACGTGTGCTGTGCCGCCGACCGGCGTCTCTTGCGGAGCTGCCGAATCGTCGACCCCACGGTCCGTAGCGGGGAACTTCTTCTTCGGGGCCGGCGCTGCGGAGCGCCGGCCCTCTTTTTTGCTATTGTCCACGTCATGGCCACCCGGAACGTCCCGCGACGCGACGCCTTTCTCTCCGCCGCGCACGAACATTTCGCCCGCTACCTCGCGGCCAAGAGTCTGCGCTACACCGCCGAACGCCAGGCGGTCGTCGGCGCCGTGTTCGAGAAACATCGCCACTTCGAAGCCGACGACCTCCTGGTGTGGGCCCGCGCGCACCATCCGCGGGTGTCGCGCGCGACCATCTATCGCACGCTCGAACTGCTGGTGAGCGCAGGGCTGGTGCGCCAGATGACGTTCGGCGACAAGTCCGCGCAGCACTACGAGCAGGTGCTCGGGATCCCGCATCACGACCACCTGATCTGCATGGCCTGCGGGCGCGTGCAGGAGGTCTTCTCGGCCGACCTCGAGCGCGAGCAGGACGCGCTGTGCGCGCGCCACGGCTTCGAGGTGCATCATCACAACCTGGAGGTCTTCGGGCTGTGCCGGCGTTGCCGCGCAACCGGGGCGGCGGTGAAGAAGCGCACGCGGAGCTGACGTGCGCCGCGCCCTCTACACGACCTCCCTGTTCGCGCTCGCGGTCGTGCTCGTGGTCGCGCTCGCCTCGCTGTTCACCTACGCGCGCGTGCGCGCCGCGCTCGAGGGCGAGTTCGCCCGCCGCGTCGAGTGGGTCGCCGCCGCCGGCGCCGCCGAGGTCCGTCCCCACCAGGTCCGCCTGCTGAGCGCGCTCGGTCCCGGCGCGTTCGCGACCGCGGACTCGCTGCTGCTCGCGCTCGGCGGCGTGCGGCGCTCCTCGCAGTCGGCGCACGTCTTCCTGCTCGATGCCCGGGCCCGGATCCTGTTCGACAGCGAGCACGACTCGCTCGTGGGCCGGCCCGCCGCGCTCAGCGCGCGCGAACGCGTGGCGTTGCGCGCGGCGTTCGCGGGTGCGCCATCGCACGGCAACCTGCGCGCCGGCGCGGCCGGGCGGACGCTGGTCGGCTTCGCCCCCGTGCGCGATCCCGGCGCGAGCCCGCCCGGCCCGGTGCTCGCCGTGCTCGGCGTCGAGGCCGGCGCGGAATTTCTCTCGGTGCTGCCCGGCATCGCGCGCCTGCTCGGCGGCGTCGCGCTCGTGGCCGCGCTGGCGGTCCTGTTGCTCGCCGCGCTGTTCGTGCGGCTCGCGGCCGGGCAGGCGGCGCTCGAGGCCTCGCTCGCGCGCGCGGAGAACCTGGCCTCCGTGGGCGAGCTTGCCGCCACGCTCGCTCATGAGGTGCGAAACCCGTTGGGCGTGATCCAGGGCGCGGCGCAGCGCCTGTCCCGGCACTACGCCGGGCCCGAGCCCGAGTTGTTCGAGTACATCCAGCTGGAGGTCGACCGGCTCGCGAAGACCGTGCGCCGCTATCTCGACTTCGCGCGCCCGTCGCCCGCGGGCGAGGGCGGCGACCTCGGCGAGGCGCTCTCGGCCACGCTCGGGCTGCTCGCGCGCGAGGCCGAGGGCCAGAAGGTGGCGTTCGTCAACGAGGGGCTCGCGGTGTCCGAAAGCGGGCACCCCGCACCCGCGGCTGCGCTCGTGCGCCTCGGCGGCGAGGAATTGAAGCAGGTCCTGTTCAACCTCGTGCGCAACGCGCTCGAAGCCCTGCCCGAGGGGGGCACGATTCGCGTAGGATGGGCCGCGCGCCCCGGCGGTTACGAACTGTGGGTCGCCGACGACGGGCCGGGCATGAGCGCCGAGTTGGCACGCCGCGCGCGGCAACCGTTCGTCACCACGCGTGCGCAGGGCACGGGGCTCGGGCTCGCGATCGTCGAGCGGCTGGTGCGCGAGGCCGGCGGGCGCTTCGAGCTCGAGACCGCGCCCGGACGCGGCACGACCTGCCGGTTGCGCCTGCCCGGCGCAGCCTCGCGCGGGCGCTGAGGGAGGACCATGCGCATTCTGATCGTCGACGACGAGACCCGCGTGGGCGACCTGCTCCGGCGTGACCTGGCGGACCGCGGTCACGCCGCCGAGGCGGTCACCAGCTCGAGCGCCGCGCTCGCCCGCCTCGGCGAGTCCGCGTACGACCTCGTGGTCACGGACCTGCGCATGGCGCCGCCCGACGGCCTCGCGCTGCTCGGTGAGATCAAGCGCCGCTGGCCCGCGACCGAGGTGCTGCTCATGACCGCTTACGGCGACGAGACCACCGCCGTCCAGGCGATGCGCGCGGGCGCGTACGACTATCTCAAGAAGGACCCGCAGGTCGACGCCGACGAGATCCAGTTGCGCATCGAGCGTCTGCTGGAGGCGCGCTCCGGGCATGCCGAGCGCGCGCGGCTCGAGCGCGAGGTCCACGCGCTGCGCACGGGCGCGGTCACGATCGTGGGCGGGAGCGGCGCGCTGGCCAGGGCGATGGCGCTCGTCGGCAAGGTCGCGCCCACGGATTCGACCGTGCTCATCCGCGGCGAGAGCGGCACCGGCAAGGACCTGTTCGCGCGCGCCGTGCACTACGGTTCGCCGCGCGCGGCGGGCCCGTGGATCAAGGTCAACTGCGGCGCGCTGCCCGAACACCTGCTCGAGAGCGAGTTGTTCGGTCACGAGAAAGGCGCGTTCACGGGCGCGATCGCGAAGAAGCTCGGGAGATTCGAGCAGGCGGACCACGGCACGATCTTCCTCGACGAGATCGGCGAGCTCTCCCCGGCGCTCCAGGTCAAGCTGCTCCAGGCGCTCGAGGAGAAGGCGTTCGTGCGCGTCGGCGGCAGCGAGACCATCCGCGTCGATGTGCGCATCGTGGCCGCGACCAATCGCGACCTCGAGGCGGCGGTGGCCGAGGGCCAGTTTCGCGAGGACCTGTTCTATCGCTTGCACATCTTTCCGATCCGCCTGCCCGCGCTGCGCGAGCGGCGCGAGGACATCGAGCCGCTGGTGCACTGGTTCCTCGCGCGCGCGGGGGCGCCGCCCGACAAGATCTCGCCCGACGGCTACGCCGAGCTCGGGCGTTACGCGTTCCCCGGCAACGTGCGCGAGCTCGAGCACGTGATCGAGCGTGCGCTGATCATCGCGGGCAGCGACGCGGTCACGCCCGACGAGCTGATCTTCCAGCCGGTGCGCCGCATGGCCACGCCGGGCGAGCCCGCGGCGGGAGGGGGCGCGGTCCAGGCCGCAGGCTTCCTCGAGGGCGGCTTTGCGGTGCCCGAGATCCCGGATGGTGGCCTGTCGCTCGAGGCGCTCGAGCGCGCGCTCATCGTGCAGGCGCTGGAGAAGGCGAAGGGCAACAAGAGCCGCGCGGCGCGCCTGCTCGGCCTGACGCGCCGCACGCTCTACTCGCGCATGGAAAAGCACGGGCTGCGCGCGGCCGGCGATGGCGATGGCGACGGCGAAGGCGGGGAGGACGCGGCATGAAGTGGTCGGGCTGGCTGTTCGACAACCTCGGGCTCAAGCTGTTCGCGCTGCTGCTCGCGGCCCTGCTCTACTTCAACGTGCTGACCGATCGCACGGTCGAGCAGACGCTCTACTTTCCGGTCGTGGTCGATGGACTCCCCGACTCACTGGCGCTCGCTTCGAGCGTGCCCGCGGAGGTCGGTGTGCGGCTGCGCGGCACCGTCAAGCAGTTGTGGTGGCTGGGCAGGCACGCGCCGCCGCTCAAGGTCTCGCTCGTGGGCGTTGCGCCCGGGCTGTTTCAGCGCGCCCTCGGGCCGACCGATGTGCCGCTCACGGGCACGACCGACGTGACCGTGATCGAGGTCAAGGACCCCGCCGAGGTGCGGCTCGAGGTGACCAAACGCGGGTCCCGGCTCGTGCCGGTCGTCGTGCCCATCACGGGCGAGCCCGCACGCGGGCTGATCGTCGCCGGCGCTCCCACGATTCGCCCGGCCTCGGTGCGGATCTCGGGCCCGGCGAGCTGGGTCGCGCGGCAGGAGACGCTGCGCACCGAGCCGATCTCGATCGCCGGGAAGCGGGACACGCTCGAGCTCGTGCAGGCGCTGGTTGCGCCGCCGGTGTGGGCGCACGCCTCGCCCGGATCGGTGCTGGTCTCGATCCCGATCGACGCCGCGGCATCGAAGTCGCTCGCGCTCGACCCCGAGGTGCGCGGCATCCGCGGTGAGCTGCGCGTGGAGCTGCGCCCGAAGACCATCTCCGCCACCTGGCACGGCCCGCGGGCGCACGCGGCCTCGGTCGACGCGCGCGACTTCCGGGCGGTGGTCGATGCCGAACGCCGCGGGCGTGGCACGTGGACGCTCCCGGTGCGGGTCCTCGGGCCCGGCGCGGAGCGTCTCGTGCTCGACCCCGACTCGGTGCGCGTGGTGCTGCACTAGGCGGGGGCGATGACCGACGACCTCCGTCCGCCGCCGTACCGCCCGCGCGAGCCCTACCGCACCCCCGAGCCCCCGCCCGAGGGAACGCCCGGGCAGCAGGACCTGAGCCTCCTCCGGCAACTCGTGCGCATGGCCGTGACGGCCGTCATCGCCATGGGCGCGGTCCTGCTGCTGATCAGGAGCGACGGGGGCGGCCGCCTCGCGGGCGGCGACGGCCTGCTGACGCTGGTCGTGATCATCACCGCGTTCGCGCTGCCGGGCTTGCGAAAACGCCTGTACTGGTTTTCCCGGTACTATTGGTTCGGTCCGCACTGGTGGTTCTAGCCGTCGGCCGCCGGAGCCGCTTCGATCCTCGTCAGGAGACCCCATGGATCCCGTGACCCCGCCCACGCCGCCGTTCGGCCAGCCCGCCCCGCCCATTCCGGCGGCGGTTCGATCGTTCCCGCTCGGCAAGCAGATCGCGTTCGGCTTCTTCCTGCCGTTGATCGCGACGGCGGTGAGCTGGATCGGGGTTTCCCTGGCGCATGGCTCCTCCACTCACGGCTGGCCCCTCGGCTTCCTGCTGTCCAACCTGCTCAGCCTGGCGCTGATGGTGGGGGGCATCTGGCTCGCCTTGAAAAAACGCTGGCGAGGAGTGATCTTCGGGCTCATCCTGTTTGCGGCGCTCGTCCTCGTGCTGGCGGGGGCCTGCTTCAACATGTTCGCGCACTGGGGGCGCTGATGACCGATCTCCTGCGACCGCCGCCGTACCGCAAACGCCCGGTCGAAATCGTGCAGGACGAGGATCCCGCCGCGCAGGACCAGCGGCTGAGACGTGAGCTGACCCGGGCCGTGGTGGCGATGTTCGTTGTGGGCGGGATCGCGTTCCTCGTGTTCGCGCTGGGCGCGCTGCCCGGCGGCAGCCTCGCGTTCTTCCTGATCCTCGTGGCCACGGTCGTCGTCATGGCACGCCGAAAATGGAAGCGGGACCTGCGGACGCTGCTCATCCTCCTCGCCGCGCTCGCGCTCGTGAGCCTGATCGGGATCTGGGCCATGTTGAGCTCGCCCGACGGCATGCTGCAATTCATGAGGGGCATGCCGTCCGGGCACCCCTGACCCCGCCGAGCCCCGCCGAGGCCATTCAGCCGCGGTTCAGGCCGCGGCCACCCCAAATTCTTTCCGGGAACGCCCCGTCCCCTCGCGGGTAGACCACGTTGACCGACCGGGCCAGTTCGGGCGCTTCCTGGGGCGATTGCCCCGGACGAGCCACCACGCCACGCACCCTGGGAAGTGAGCCATGCTCCTCGACGCGCACGTCTTGCGGCGCCCGGTCCTTGCCGTGTCCGCACTCCTCGCCACCATCGTCGCCCTGTCCATCCCGGCGGCTCGAGCCGGAAGCGCCGCCAGCGAGGACGGCTGGCACCTGTACGTTGGAGATGCCGTGGTCGACACGCTCAACGGCTCCATGGAAGAGGTCTACGCCGCCGGCCAGTGGGTGCTGGCGAGCGACCACTGGGTGGTCGACCGCGACGATCCCAAGACCGGATCGATGGTCACCAAATGGAAGCCGGTGCATCACCCGCTCGTGCGCATGGCGGCCGGGCAGGCCCGTGTTCGGGTCGCGGTCGCGCTCAAGGCCGCCGGGCCCGGGCGGACCGAGGTGCGTGTGCTCGGCGGTATCGCCACCCAGACGAACCTCGACGGCGGCCCCGTGCTGCCGCTCGCGCAGGCCGCAGGGCAGCACGAATGCCGCGGTTATGTGACCGAGCTCAAGGCCCGTCTGCTCGACGCGCGGATGGCCGACGGGGCGCCCTCGGGCGGGCCGAAGTCGGCGCCGGCCTCTCCCAAGCGCTGAGGACCGTGCGCAGCGTCAGCGTCGTGGTCCCCGCGTACAACGAAGAGTTGCTGCTGCCCGCGTGCCTGGCGTCGCTCCTCGCCCAGGACTACGCCGGCCCGATCGAGATCCTGCTGGTGGACAACGCGAGCACCGACGACACCGCGTGCGTGGCGCGCTCGTTCGGCGCGCGCGTGCGCGTGATCGAAGAGCCCCGTCGCGGCTACGGGCCGGCACTCTGGCGCGGCTTCGAAGAGGCGAAGAGCGAGATCGTGGCGGTGACCGACGCCGACTCGGTCGTGCCGCGCGATTGGATCGCGCGGCTGGTCGGGGCCTACGACGCCGATCCCGTGGTGGTCGCGGTGGGAGGCTTGATCGAGTTCTGCGGCGCGAATCGCCAGGGACGTTTGTTCACCGAGGGTGTGCTGCCGCTGGTCAATCGCCTCGATCGCGCCAATCCCGCCGGCCCGCACCTGTGGGGGGCGAACCTCTCCGTGCGGCGCGACGCCTTCGAGCGCGCAGGCGGCTGGAATCGCGACTTCAGCTTCCAGGCGGACACCGAGTTGTCGGAACGCCTGCAAGCCCAGGGGACGGTCGTCGTGCTCGCCGACCTGTTCGTGCGCACCTCGTCGCGGCGCTGGAATCAGGCACTGCTCCCGAGCCTCCTGCAATCGGTGTCGAACTACGCATGGTTCCATGGGACGGGCCAACCGCTGTGGCGCGAGTTCACCACGATCCGCGACGCGGCCCCGCCGCCGAGGCGCGCGCGCAACGCGCCAGCGCGGCGGTCGCGCCGCGGCCAGTTGATGGCCACCGCGCTCGCGACGCTGATCCTCGCCGGACTCGGCTGGTCGGCGTTCGCCCCGTGGTCGCACGCGTTCGGACGCACCGAGTGGACGCTCGCGACGCATAGCAAGGTGATCGCACTCACGTTCGACGACGGGCCCGAGGAGCCGTACACCTCGCAGGTGCTCGCCACGCTCGAGCGCGAGCACGTGCCGGCGACGTTCTTCCTGGTGGGCAAGAGCGTTGCGCTCGATCCCCAGGCCGCGGCACGCATGGTGCGCGACGGCGACGCGATCGGGAATCACACCCAGTCGCACACGCCCGCGTTCGCGCTCGAGCCCGAGTGGCTGCAGGCGCGGGATCTCGACCAGGCCGAGCGCGCGATCGAGCGCGCGACCGGCGTCTATGCCCACCTGTTCCGCCCGCCGCAGGGGCTGCGCTCGCCCTGGCTGATGGGCCTGGTCGCGCGCGACTCGCTGCTCACCGTGACGTGGGACGATGCGCCGCGGGACTGGGAGCCCAGGACGCCCGACGCCCTCGTCCGCTCGACGCTCGCCCAGGCGCACCCCGGGGCGATCATCCTGCTCCACGACGGGCTGAACCTCGACCACCACGCGAACCGCAGCGCCACCGTGGCGGCCCTGCCGCGGATCATCGAGCGGCTGAGGGCCGAGGGTTACACGTTCGTGACCCTCCCGGTGCTGCTCCACGAGCCCTCCCGGCTGTCGGCCTGGAGGCCGGTGGACGTGGCTCGACCGGCCCAGGAGGCTCGGATTTCCCGTTGACAGGACAACGGATCAGGCTCTAGTTTCGCCCCAACCGGTAGACGGCCGGGGCAGCTCCGAAGTCCTCTTCCCCACCGATCTTTCGATGTACCTCACCGCGTAGGAACGCAAGACCCCGGCTCTCAGAGCCCCCCGGGACAGGGTCCCGGACGGCGCCCGAACCCGCTCCGCGCAGTCCCGACGGCGGCAGGCCCGGGCCCCGACCCAAGGAGCAATCTTCAATGGACATCATGGAACTCAAGGGCAAGACCATTTCCGAGTTGCTGTCGGTGGCTCAGGAACTGGAACTGCAGGGTACGAGCGGCCTGCGCAAGCAGGAACTCATCTTCAAGATCCTCGAGGCGCAGACCGAGAAGAACGGCCTGATCTTCGCCGAGGGTGTACTCGAGATCCTGCCCGAGGGCTACGGCTTCCTCCGCTCGCCCGATTACAACTACCTGCCGGGCCCGGACGACATCTACGTCTCGCCCAGCCAGATCAAGCGCTTCGACCTGAGGACCGGCGACACGATCTCCGGCCAGGTGCGCCCCCCGAAGGAGGGTGAGCGCTACTTCGCCCTCTTGCGGGTCGAGGCGGTCAACTTCGAGAGCCCGGACGTCGCCAAGGAGAAGATCCTTTTCGACAACCTGACACCGCTCTATCCCCAGGATAAACTCAACCTGGAGACCAAGGCGCGGGCGCTCGAAACCCGCATCATCGACCTCGTGGCGCCCATCGGCAAGGGCCAGCGCGGCTTGATCGTCGCCCCGCCGCGCACCGGCAAGACGATCATCCTCCAGCGCATCGCGAACGCGATCAGCGAGAATCATCCGGAGGTCGTGCTCATCGTATTGCTGATCGACGAGCGCCCCGAGGAAGTCACCGACATGAAGCGCACGGTCAACGGCGAGGTCGTCTCCTCGACCTTCGACGAGCCGGCCGAGCGCCACGTGCAGGTGGCGGACATGGTGATCGAGAAGGCGAAGCGCCTGGTCGAGCACAAGCGGGACGTCGTGATCCTGCTCGATTCGATCACGCGCCTCGCCCGCGCCCACAACGCGGTCGTGCCGCACTCGGGCAAGATCCTCTCGGGCGGCGTGGACGCGAACGCGCTGCAGCGGCCGAAGCGGTTCTTCGGCGCCGCGCGTAACGTCGAGGAGGGAGGCTCGCTCACGATCATCGCCACCGCGCTGATCGAGACCGGCTCGCGCATGGACGAGGTGATCTTCGAGGAGTTCAAGGGCACCGGCAACATGGAGCTCGTCCTCGATCGCAAGCTGGCGGACAAGCGCATCTTCCCGGCGATCGACCTGAACCGCTCGGGCACGCGCAAAGAAGAGTTGCTGCTCGGTCCGGACGTGCTGCCGCGCATGTGGATCCTGCGCAAGTTCATGAACGAGCTGAACTCGCTCGAGGCGATGGAGTTCCTGATCAACAAGATCAACGAGACCAAGACCAACAAGAAGTTCCTGGAGTTGATGAACCAGTAACGGTTCGAGGAGGGCACCATGAAGACCGGCATCCATCCCGAGTACAACCCGATCACGATCCTGTGCACGGGCTGCAAGACCGCCTACGAGACGCGTTCGACGTCCGGCAAGGACTATCACGTCGAGATCTGCTCGAACTGCCACCCGTTCTTCACGGGCAAGCAGCGCCTGCTCGACACCGCCGGCCGCGTGGAGCGTTTCCGCCGCAAGTACAGCAAGGGCGAAGAGACGCCCCCGACGCCCGCAAGCTGAGGCCCGCGCTCACCCGTGTCTCTCCAGGAAACCCTGGCGCGGGTCGAGTCGCGCTACCGTGAGCTGACGGACGCCCTGTCCGATCCGGCCGTGCTGGCGCAGCCGAAGCAGATGACCAAGGTGGCCAAGGAGCGCGCGTCGATGGACGCGCTCATCCGGGCCGGCGCAGAGCTGAAGGACGTCGAGAAGCAGATCGCGGGCAACGAAGAGCTCGCCCGCTCGGGCGACGCCGAGATGGCGTCGCTGGCGAACGCGGAGCTGCCGGAGCTCGTGCAGCGCCGCGAGGCGCTCGAGCGCACCGTGCACACGCTGCTCCTGCCCAAGGATCCCAACGACGACAAGAACGTGGTCCTCGAGATCCGCGCCGGCGCGGGCGGGGAAGAGGCCGCGCTGTTCGCCGGTGAGATCTTCCGCATGTACCAGAAGTACGCCGAGAAGCACCGCTGGAAGCTCGAGATCCTCTCCATGTCGCCCGCCGAGATGGGCGGCATCAAGGAGGTCATCGCCGGGATCGAGGGCGACGGCGCGTACGCGCGGCTCAAGTGGGAGTCGGGTGTCCACCGCGTCCAGCGCGTGCCCGCGACCGAGGCCCAGGGCCGCATCCACACCTCGGCCGCCACCGTCGCGGTGCTGCCCGAGGCCGAGGACGTCGATCTCGAGATCAGGGACGACGAGATCCTGGTCGACGTCTACCGCTCGAGCGGCAAGGGCGGCCAGGGTGTGAACACGACCGACTCGGCGGTGCGCATCCATCACCTGCCGACCGGCATGATCGTGACCTGCCAGGACGAGCGCTCGCAGATCAAGAACCGCGCAAAGGCGATGAAGGTGCTGCGCTCCCGCCTGCTCGACCTCAAGATCCAGAAGGAAGCCTCGGAGCGTTCGCGCGCCCGCAAGGAGCAGGTCTCGACCGGGGACCGCTCGGCGAAGATCCGCACCTACAACTTTCCGCAGGGCCGAGTCACCGATCACCGCATCGGCCTCACGCTCTACCAGATCGACGACGTGATGGAGGGCGGGATCGACTCGCTGATCGACGGCATGGTCGCCTCGGACGCCGCGGACAAGCTGCGCGAGGCGGGCTTCAGCGACGACTCCGCACCGCTCGTGACGCGGGCGAAGGGCGCGGACGAGGACGACGACGCATGACCGTGCGCGAAGCGCTCGACGGCGCGGCGCGGCAACTCGAGCAGGCGGGCTTGGCGAACGGCCGGGGAGAGGCGGAAATGCTCCTCGGCCGTCTGCTTGACGCCCCGCGCGCCGCGGTGTACCTGCGGGGCGGCGAGGAGCTCGACACCGGCCTGGCGCGCACGCTCGGCCTGTGGCTGTTGCGCCGGGCGGGCGGCGAGCCCATCCAGTACATCGCCGGCGAGGCGGCGTACCGCGACCTCGTGCTCGAGGTCGGGCCCGGCGTGTTCATCCCGCGCCCCGAGACCGAGCTGCTGGTCGACGAGACGCTCGCCTTCCTCGAGTCGGTCGATCGCCCGCGCGTGCTCGAGTGCTGCACCGGCTCGGGCGCGATCGGCCTCGCGCTCGCGAGCGAGCGCCCGGACGCGACGGTCGTGATGACCGAGCTCTCGCCCCGCGCGATGGCCTTCGCCGCCCGCAATCGCGCCCGTCTGCCGGCCGGGGCCGCCGGCCGGGCGCACCTCGTGCTCTCAGACCTCGCGACCGCGGTGCGCGGCCCGTTCGACGCGCTGATCGCGAATCCGCCGTACGTCGCCGAGTCCGAGCGTCCGCTCCTGCCGCGCGACGTGCTCGACCACGAGCCGGGGCTCGCGCTGTTCGCGCCCGACGACGGGCTGGCCGCGATCGTCCGGCTGGTGGAGGACGGCGCGCGCGTGGTGCGCCCGGGCGGACTGGTCGCGCTTGAACTGGGCGAGGGGCAGGGCGATACTGTGCGGGCGCGCTTCCTCGCTCACGGCGGTTACGAGGATGCGCGCATCGTCTTGGATCTCGCGGGCCGCGCGCGCATGGCGCTCGCCCGGCGCAAAGTTTCCCCCGACGCGCAAGGACGGACGCGATGACGGCAACCGCGACGGAGCGATCTTCCATGGACTGTCTCGTCCTCCAGGGTGGCCGGCCCCTCTCGGGCACGGTCGAGGTTTCGGGCGCGAAGAACGCCGCGCTCCCGCTCATGGCCGCGACGCTGCTCGCCCCCGGCGAGCACGTGCTCACGCGCGTGCCCCGGCTCGCCGACACGCAGACCATGGTGCGCGTGCTCGAGGCGCTGGGCGCGAAGATCAGGTGGGACGCCGCCGCCATGCGCATCGACACCTCGACCTGCTCCTCGGTCGAGGCGCCCTACGAGCTGGTCAAGACCATGCGTGCATCGGTCTACGTGCTCGGCCCGCTGCTGGCGCGCTTCGGGCGCGCCCGCGTCTCGCTGCCCGGCGGCTGCGCGTGGGGCCCGCGCCCGGTCGACCTCCACCTCAAGAGCATGCAGGCGCTCGGCGCGACGATCGAGATCGACGAGGGCTACATCGTCGCCACCGCGCCCGCATCCGCCGGAACGCCTCACGGCTCGTCGCTGCGCGGCACGCGCTTCACCTTCCCGATCTCGAGCGTGGGCGCGACCGGCAACCTGGTCATGGCCGCGGTGCTCGCGCGCGGGATCACCGTGGTCGAGAACGCCGCGATCGAGCCCGAGATCACGCAGTTGCTCGAGTATCTGGTCGCGATGGGCGCGAACATCGAGGGGATCGGCACGACGCGCCTCGAGATCGAGGGCGTGGACTCGCTCCAGCCCGCGAACGTCGAGGTCATCCCCGACCGCATCGAGGCCGCGACCTACCTGGTCGGCGGCGCGATCACGCTCGGCGACGTCACGATCACGCATTGCCAGCCCGGGCACCTCGCCGCATCGCTCGGCGCACTCGAGGCGATGGGCTCGCGCATCACGATCAAGGGGATGACGATCCACCTGCAGTCGGGCGGACGCCCGCGTGCGGCCGACGTCACGACCGGCGTCTATCCGGGCTTCCCGACCGACATGCAGGCGCAGATCATGGCGCTCGCCAGCGTCGCCGACGGCGTGAGCGGGATCACGGACACGATCTACCACGACCGCTTCAGCCACGCGCCCGAGCTCGCGCGCATGGGCGCCGACATCCGCGTGGTCGACAACGTCGCGACGGTCCACGGCAAAAGCGGGCTCAAGGGCGCGCAAGTGATGGCGACCGACCTGCGCGCCTCGGCCGCGCTCGTGCTCGCCGGCCTCGCGGCCGAGGGCGAGACTGTGGTATCGCGCATCTACCACCTCGATCGCGGCTACGAAAACCTCGCCGCCAAGCTCGCCACGCTCGGCGCGCAGGTGGAACGCCGGCCGGAGTAACCATGGCGCGCGCGCTCGCGGTCGTCGGCACGGCCGGGCACATCGACCACGGCAAGACCGCGCTCGTCCGCCGCCTCACCGGCATCGACACCGATCGCCTCAAGGAAGAGAAGGAGCGCGGGATCTCGATCGATCTCGGCTTCGCGCCGCTCGTCACGCCCGCCGGGCGCCACGTCGGCATCGTCGACGTGCCCGGGCACGAGCGCTTCGTGCGCAACATGCTCGCCGGCGTCGGCGGCATCGACGCCGTGCTGCTCGTGATCGCCGCCGACGAGGGCGTGATGCCGCAGACGCGCGAGCATTTCGCGATCGTCAAGCTGCTGAACGTCCCGCGCGGCCTGATCGTGCTCACCAAGGCCGACCTCGTCGACGATCCCGCGTGGCTCGCCGAGGTCACCGCCGACGCGCGCACGCTGGTCAAGGGATCGTTCCTCGAGACCGCGCCGATCGTGCCGTTCTCCGCGGTCACCGGCCAGGGAGAGCCCGAGCTGCTGGCGGAACTCGACCGCCTGCTCGCCGAAGAACCCGATCGCCCCGACGGCGAGCCCGCGCGCCTGCCGATCGACCGCGTGTTCACGGTCGAGGGCTTCGGCACCGTCGTGACGGGCACGCTGTGGCGGGGCCGCGTCGCGGTCGGTGACACGATCGCGGTCGAGCCCCAGGGCAAGACCGCGCGCGTGCGCAGCGTGCAGGTGCACGGCGCGTCGGTCGACGCCGCCACCGCAGGTCAGCGCACCGCGCTCGCGCTGCACGGCCTGACGAAGGACGACCTGTCACGCGGCGACTGGGTGCTCGCGCCCGGCTCGCTCACCCCCTCGACCTTGCTCAGTGCGCGTATCGACGTGCTCGCCGACGCGCCGAAGGCGCTCCAGAACCGCACGCGCGTGCGCGTTCACCTGGGTTCGGGCGAGGCGCTCGGCCGCATCGTGCTGCTCGAGGGCGAGTCGCTCGAGCCCGGCCACAGCGCGCTCGCGCAGGTCCGCCTCGAGTCCGAGGTCGTGGCCGCCCGGGGCGATCGCTTCGTGTTGCGCACGTATTCGCCGATGCGCACCCTCGGCGGCGGCACTGTGCTCGAGCCGCTCGCCGAGCGCCGCAGGAAGGGCGCGGTGGGCGGGCTCGACGTCGCGGAGTCGGGCAGCGCGGGCGAGCGCGTGCGCTTCGCCCTGCACGAGGCCGGGATGGCGCCGCGCTCGTCGCTCGAGATCGCAAAGGCGCTCGAAGCCGACCCCGCGCAGATCAGCGCCGAGCTCGACGCGTTGGTCGCCACCGGCGAGGCGCTGCGCCTGTCCGATGGCCGCGCGCTCTCGCGCGACGGTTTCGACGCGGCACGCGAGAAGATCCGCGACGAATTCGCGGTCTACGGCAAGGCGTATCCGCTGCGCTGGGGCCCCACGCGCGGCGAGCTCAAGGCGCGTCTCGCGCGAGCGCTCGAGGGCGCGGTGTTCGATGCCGCGCTGACGTCCCTGCTCGCCGACGCGACGTGCGCGACGCGTGCCGACCGCGTCGCCGAGGCGCCCGGGCGTGAGCTCGTCGGCGAGCACGCGGCGGCGGCCCGCAAGCTCTCGGGCGTGCTCGAGACCGCCGGCTTCTCGCCGCCCGAACTCGCGACGCTCCTGGCGACGCTCGACCTGTCGCTCGGCGAGGCGATGGAGCTCTCCGGCCGCCTGCTCGCCGACGGCGACCTCGTGCGCATCGACGCCGACTTCGTGTGGGCCAGGAGCGCGTGGGAGCGGGCCCTCGCATTCGTGCGCGCGCACTTCGCCCGCGCGCCCGAGCTGAGCGTGGCCGAGATCAAGGAAGGGCTCGCGATCTCGCGCAAGTGGGCGGTGCCGCTGCTCGAGGCGCTCGATCGCGAGGGCGTGACGCGGCGGGAGGGGAACGCGCGGGTGCCGGGGGCGGGGTTGGGCGGTGCGAAATAGCGCGCTCGTCATCGGGGCGGTCGTGGTCGCGCTGGCCCGGTGTGGGCGCACGGTGGATCGGGAGCCGGAGACATGGTTTCCGTACGGCAAGGTGCTCGTCGTTCGCGGGCACTCCAGCACCGCGCCGCGATCGATCCCTCCGCGCGGACGATTCGAGTTCACGATCACGACAGGCTTCGAGCGGTACGATTCCGAGACCGGACTGGTGACGCGGCATCCCGCCCCTGATCCGGACGCAACGACACACGTCGTGCTCACCGGCGCCGAGCGGGACACCCTCTGGGCGTTGCTCGTCGGTGCCGGGTTCTTCGAGGCCCCTGGGCAGGTTGGACGCGGCTTGCAGGGAAGTCCCGACCCCCGCCAGATCCGCATCGAGGCGATCGCGGACTCGACGAGTCATCGCGTGGACTGGGATCCGACAATCTCCGAGCTCGTTCCCCGGATGGCAGGCCCGCATTCAAGGGCCGTCGACCCCGAGGAACCCGGGCTTCTCGAATTCAGGAAGAGGCTCCGGGCCATGCTCGAGGGCCGCTCATCGTACCGGGCGCTTCCTCGCGATCCGCCCTGGCTTCCTGTGTTCATCGATTGATCGCGAACGCCCTTGTCTTGCTCCGGGTCGGCGGGGTCGGAACTCACCACCGTTTCGTTAACCCACCCCGCCCTCGTCGACGCGCGCCGCATCCGGCGGCTCGACCGGTCGCGCGAACACGGTCGTCGAGCGCAGCACGTGCGCCAGCCCGGCCGGCGCCTTGCGCGGCTTCGAGACGTACTTCTTCTGCGTCACCGTCACCGGCACCGTGCCCGCATCTCGCGCCTGCGAGAAAAACGCGGCCCAGCCGGCGACCTCCTGCACCGTCGACTTGCTCGGCTCGTTCGGGCCCTTGCCGCGCCGGATCACGACGTGCGATCCCGCGGCTCCGTGGACGTGCATCCAGTAGTCCTCGGGGCGCGCGAGGCGGTGGGTCAGGTGATCGTTTCCCTGGTTGTTCTTGCCGATCATCACTTCCCAGCCCTCGACCGTGCGGTAGCGGCGCGGCACGAGCGCCGACGGCGTCTTGTCGCGCTTCTTCTTGCCGTCGTCGATCTCGGGCAGCATGGATGAGCCCGGCGCGGCCGCGCGGCGCGCGCGCGGGCGCGTCTCGGAGGGCTCGCCGCGCTCGGCGGCGGCGAGCGCAAGGCGGGCGCGTTCGATCTGCTTGCGCACCTCGGCGAGCCGCGCGGGCGCCTGCTCGGCGACGCGCTCGAGCTTGCCCGCGCGCTTGAACAAGCGGTCGACGTTCTCGTGCGGCTTGAGCCTGGGGTCGAGCGCGATCAGGAGTGTGCGCGACGGCTCGGCCGGATCCGGCAACGAGACCTCGGACGCGCCCCGCGGCACGCGCGGCAGGAACGCCGCGAGCGCGGTCGCCTGCGCGCGAATCGCCCCGGCGCGCGCGGCCTCCTCGAGCTGCGCGTTGATCGCGTGCTCGGCGCGCTCCACGCGCTTGAGTACGGCCTTGGCCGCCGTGATGCGCGCCGCGTCCACGGGCGGCGGCATCGCGCCGGCCACCTCGCGCGCCGCGTCGGCCCACGATCCGTACGAACCGACGAACCGCACCTCGCCCGACGGCGTGAGCGCCCTCGTCAGCAGCGTGACCCCCGGGGACGGCCCGCTCCATACATACCCGCGCACGGGGGGCGTCTCACCGTAGGAGGCCCGCGCCCACTCGACGAATTCGCGCGCGAGCGCCGGGGCGCTCGCCGGGGCGATCGCGCCCTCGGCGACGAGTCCGCGCGGGAGCGTGGGCGCGAGCGCCTCGAGCAGTCCCTTGGGTAGTCCGGCATAGTCGCGCGTGAGCCGCGTGAGTCGCTCTCCCGCGTCGGCGGCGGAGTTCACGAGCCAGGCCGCCAGTTCGTCCTCGGGCACGAGGAGCGGATCGCGCGCGAGCGGCGGCGCCGGCGGCGCATAGGGCAGGTCGGGTGCGAGCTCCGCGCGGAATGTGGACGCGGGGCGTGTGCGCGCGCACCACACGAGGCGGCCCGCGGCCTCCTCGACCAGCACGTTGCCGGGCGGCCAGAGCTCGAGATGAATGCGGTGGGTCACGAGGTCGAGCACGAGGCGGCGGTCGCCGGCGGGCAGCTCGAGCGCGGCGAGGACCGCGCCCGCGGGCAGGCGGAACGACCAGTCGAGGGCCGCTCCCGCGGGCTGGGGCGCGGTCCACGCCCACACCGGCGCGGCCAGCCGGAGCGTCAGCACGCTGCGGCGGCCGGGGCGCGCGCCCTCGGGAGCGCGATCGAAGACCAGCGCGAGCCCGCCGTCCGCCGGGCGCATGCCGGCGAACTGCGCGCCCACGAGTTCTTCACGCCACACGGGCGTGAGTCGGGAGAGGACGTTCGGATCCATGCCGCGTATAGTGCGCGAATCGGCCGCGAAAGGACAGCGGCGGGGCGGCGGGGAGAATCGGGATGAAGTTCGGACGTCTGTTCGCGGATCGCAACGCGAGGCTCGCCATTCTTCGGGGATCTACTAGCCATGTCCAAATTGCGCTTCCGCATCGCAATGTCCCTCGACGGCTACTGCGCCGGACCCGACCAAAGCCTGGAGAACCCGCTCGGCATCGGCGGCATGCGGCTTCATGAATGGGTCTTCCCGCTCGCGTTCTGGCGGAAGATGCATGGCGAGGACGGCGGCGAGGTCAACGCCAGCACCACGGTGCTCGAGGCCGCGCAGTCGAACATCGGCGCCACGATCATGGGCCGGAACATGTTCGGCGGCGGGCCCGGCGCGTGGAACGAGCAGGAGCCATGGACCGGATGGTGGGGCGCGAACCCGCCGTTTCACCACCCGGTGTTCGTGCTCACGCACCACGCCCGCGCGCCGCTCGTGATGGAGGGCGGGACGACGTTCTCGTTCGTCACCGACGGCATCGCGTCCGCGCTCGCGCAGGCGATCCGCGCCGCGGGCGGCAAGGACGTGACGCTCGCCGGCGGGGCGCACGCGGCGCGGGAGTACCTGGCCGCCGGGCTCGTCGACGAGATGCTGCTGCACATCGCCCCGACGCTGCTCGGCGGCGGCGAGCGCCTGTTCGAGGGGTTGGGCGATGCCCTGCACGGCCTCGTACTCTTGCGCGGGGTCGATGCGCCCGGCGTGACCCATCTCGAGTTCGTGAGAAAGGGCTGAAATGATCCCCAATCGCTCGATCCCCGACTCGGTCGTCCTCCCCGAATTCGCCTATGCCGACGTGCCCGCGGCTGCCGCCTGGCTGTGCGATGCTTTCGGGTTCGCGGTGCGCCTGCGCATCGCGGATCATCGCGTTCAGCTCAATGTGCCCGGCGGCGGAGCGGTGATCGTCGTCGAGAGCGGCGCCGAGACTGGTTGCGCGCATGCCGTGCTCGTGCGCGTCGGGGATGTCGACGCCCATCACGCCCGTGCCACCGCGCACGGCGCCCGGGTGCTGCGCGCCCCGGCGGATCATCCCTACGGCGAGCGGCAGTACACGGTGCAGGACGTGGGTGGTCACGCGTGGACGTTCTCGCAGACCCTGGCCGACGTTGACCCGGCCTCGTGGGGCGGGGAACTTGAACGGGAGGCGGGGGACTAGCCATGGCCGCGTTTTGCCAGATGTGCTCGACCGAATATCGCCACAGCCCCGGCGGCGTCGTCGGCCGCACCGCGACCTGCGAGAAATGCGGCGCCGACCTCCATGCCTGTGTGCAGTGCGCACACTACGACCCGAAGGCCTACAACGAATGCCACGAGCCGCAGGCCGAGCGCGTCGACAACCGGCGCGCATCGAATTTCTGCGACTACTTCAAGGTCGTCTCGACCAAGCCCGCGCAGCCAGGGGCCGCGCGCGCGCAGACGCGCGAGCAGGCCGCGCGCGAAAAGCTGAACTCGCTGTTCAAGAAGGACTGACGAGCCCGCCATGTACCTACCCCGCCATTACGAGGTCACCGAGCTGCCCGCGCTTCACGAATTGATCGAGGCCCATCCGCTCGGCACGTGGGTCACGCTCGTCGATGGCGAACTGGTCGCGAACCACATCCCGTTCCTGCTCGATCCCGCACGGGGCGAGTTCGGGACGCTCTACGGCCACGTCGCGCGCGCGAACCCCGCGTGGAAGGCGCTCGCGCCCGGCGTGCCGTCGCTGGTCGTGTTCCAGGGCGCGGACGCGTACGTGACGCCCTCGTGGTATGCGGCCAAGCAGGAACATGGCCGCGTGGTCCCGACCTGGAATTACGCGACCGTCCACGCGACCGGCACGGCGCGCGCGATCGACGACGCCGACTGGCTCCGCGCGCACGTGAGTCTCATGACCGTCACCCAGGAGCGCCACGAGCCCGAGCCCTGGGCCGTCACCGACGCCCCGCCCGAGTTCATCGAGAAGATGCTCACCGCGATCGTCGGGATCGAGATCCCGATCGCGCGGCTCGTCGGCAAATGGAAGGTCAGCCAGAATCGCGACGCGGCCGATCGCGAGGGCGTGATCGCGGGGCTGACGCGGTGCGGCGGGGATGTGGCGGAGGAAATGGCGAAGCTGGTGCGCGAGCGCGATCCCGGCTAACGCGAGCGATGCCGCCGCGGCGGCTTGACGTCCATGCGCGCCACGTTCCCGACCGGCACCACGGTGACCGCGGGGGCGCCGGTCGAGGAGTCGCTCCGGCCGGAATAGAAGAACGCGTACTGCGTCGTGGTGCCGATCAGGGCCACGGTCGAGTCGCCGGCGGACCCCAGGCGCTCGCCGTTCGTGAGCTGGACCCGCACGCGTGAGGTGTGGCCCTCGAGGATGCGGTCCGCGCGCCAGCGCGCGTAGGTCAGGCTGAATGCGAGGATCCAGAGCACCGTCCCCACGACCTGCAGGACGCGATACTGGCGATCGAGCCGGGCCTGTGCGGCTTCGTCGTTCGGCTTCTTGCGCAGGCGCCGCATGTGGGCGCCAAACCAGCGGTCAAACCTCCGGAGCAACGCGAAGATCGGGAACGGCGCGACCGAGACTACGATCACGAGCGGGTCGGCCATCGGCGCGAGCAGGAAGTCGCTCGGGTCCGCGAAATCGAGCGCGTTGAGCCGGAACTGTACGAAGTAGAGTGCCATGTGGAACATGCCGAGCAGGATCAGGCCGACGTAGGCGAGCGGGATCGCGACCGCCTGGTGGCGCACCAGCGCCTGGCCGGCCCGCCGGATCGCGTCCTGCGGCGCCGTGCTCATCCCTCGAGGTCCACGATCTCCCGCGCCGCGAACGCGGCCTCGAGCAGCGCGTCGTAATCGGCCACGCGGCGCTCGGCGTCGAGCGCGTCGCCGGGCAGCACGCGCGTCGCCGGATGGCGGGGCGCGAACAGCGCGCAGCAATCGTCGAACGGCAGAATAGAGGTTTCGAACGTGCCGATCCGCTTCGCACCCGCGATGATCTCGTTCTTGTCGTAGGTCAACAGCGGCCGGAGGACCGGCAGGTCGATCGCGCGCTCGATCGTGCCGAGGTTGGTCACGGTCTGGCTCGCGACCTGGCCGAGGTTGTCGCCGGTCGCGATCGCGGGCGAATCCTCGCTGTGCGCCACGCGCGCGGCGAGGCGTGCCATCGCCCGGCGATAGACCACGACCAGCAGCCGCGGCGGCACCGTGCCCTTGCACGCCTCCTGGAACGCGGCGAACGGGACCACGGTGACGCGCATCCCGCCCTGCGCGCGGCCGAGCTGGCGCGCGAGTTCGAGCACCTTCTGCTTCGTGCCGTCGCCGGTGTAGGGGAACGCGTGGAAGTAGACCGCGTTCAGGCGGCAACCACGCTTCTGACACAGCCAGCCCGCGACCGGCGAGTCGATCCCGCCCGAGAGCAGCAGCGTGACGTTGCCGCTCACGCCCACGGGCAGCCCTCCCGGCCCGCGCGCGGAGTGTGCACTGACGAACGAGAGCTCGGGCCCGATCTCGACCACGAGCGTGAGGTCGGGGTCCTTCACGTCGACGGTCAGCCCGCTGGCCATGCGCGCCGCGTGGCCGACGATGTCGTTCATCTCCGCCGAGCCGTGCGCGAAGTGCTTGTCCGATCTCCGCGCCGCGACCTTGAACGTGCGCGCTCCGGTGTCGCGCGCCGCCGAGACCAGCGCGCCCGCGCCGCGCGCAGCGATCCTGAGCAGGTCCTTCGGCACCGACACCGCGAGGCTCGCCGAGGACGCGCCGAACACGCGCAACACGGTCGGCAGCGCGTCCTCGAGCCGCTGTGCGGCGTGCGCGGCCGACGGCGCGCCGGGCTCGGGCTCGACCAGGAGGCGCGCGTGATGCCGGCGCACGCGCAGCCCGTGCATGCCGGTGGCGTGGAGCGCGCGCTGCATGTTCTTCACGAGCACGTCCTCGAACAGGCGGCGATTCTCGCCCTTGAGGAAGATCTCCGAGTAGCGCACGACGATCGCGTCGTAGGGCGCGAACTCGGGCGCGGGAGTGATGCGCTCGTCCGGGTGCGGAAGGATCGTGGACACGTTCGCCTCAGGCCCGGGCCGCCGCCCTGAGGCGGGGCAGGTGGGCGGCGAGCGCGTCGAGTGCGGTGTCGACGTGCGCCTCGGTCGTGGCGCGCCCGAACGAGAACCGGAGGCACGCGCCGCTCTCGTTGCTCAGGCCCATCGCGGCGAGCACGTGCGAGAGGCTCTTGTCGCCGGCGTGGCAGGCCGAGCCCGCCGAGGCCATGACCCCCGCCTCCTCGAGCGCGTGCAACAGCGGCTCGGCCGGAGCGCCCGGGATGCGCACGTTGACGATCCACGGCGCGCGCTTTTCGTAGGGCGCCTGCTCGTCGCGCGCGCCGTTGAGCGCGGCATCGGGCACGCGGGCGGCGAGACCCTCGAGGAAGCGCATGGCCAGCGCCGCGTAGCGCGCCAGGTCCTCGGAAGCGGTGGCCGACGACAGTCGCGCCGCCTCGGCCAGGCCGACGATGCCCGGGACGTTGTGCGTGCCCGAGCGCAGGCCCGCCTCCTGGCCGCCGCCGGTGACGACCGGCGCGAGATGCGTGCCCGGCCGCACGAACAGAGCGCCCACGCCCTTCGGGCCGTAGATCTTGTGGCCCGCGATCGACACCAGGTCGACGTCGGGCCAGCGCGCGAATGTCACCGGGTAGCGCGCGAACGACTGCACCGCGTCGACGTGCACCAGCGTGCGCGGGTTCGCCGCCTTGACCGCGCGCGACAGGGCGACGATGGGCTGGACGGCACCGGTCTCGTTGTTGACATGCATGACCGAGACCAGCGCGGTCGTGGCGTCGACCAGGGCAGCGACGGCGGCGGGATCGACGCGGCCCTCGGCGTCCACGCCCGCGATGCGCAACTCGACGCCGCTCGCCGCCAGGACGCGCGCGGTCTCGAGCACGGCCGGGTGTTCGATCGCCGAGACCACGAGCGAGCGCGGCCGCTGCGCCGGGCGCGCGAAGACCCCGCGCAGCGCGAGCACGTCCGCCTCGGTCCCGCCAGCGGTGAACACCACCCCGCTGGTGGGAATGCCGAGCAGCTCGGCGAGCGTGCGGCGGGCGCGCAGCACGCCGTCGGAGGCGGAGAGGCCGACCCGGTGGACGGATGAGGGGTTCCCGAAGTGCTCCGTGAAGTAGGGGAGCATGGCTTCGAGGACCTCCGGGCGAACCGGGGTCGTGGCGGCGTGGTCGAGATAGATCATGGTCAGGCCAAAATAGCCGCGTGGGACGCCTCGCGCAAGGCGACCGGCGGCCCCGGGCGGCTTGACAATCCCCTTTTCTTTTCATAAGTTACGGCCCACACGAGGGGGGAAAGCATGATCCGCAGCATGACCGGCTACGGAGCGGCCGAACTGGGGACCGAGCAGGGTCGCCTGAGCGCCGAGATCCGCAGCGTCAATCACCGCTATTGTGAGATCTCCCTTCGACTTCCGCGCTCCATCTCCGGCCTCGAGGGGCCCGTTCGGCAGCTCCTGACGGACCGGCTGGCCCGCGGAAAGATCAACCTGTCGGTGTCCTGGGAGGGCTACGAGGACGCCGGCGGCAGGCTCAAGGTCAACCACGACGTGGCTCGCCAGTACGTCGAGGCAATGACGGAACTCAAAGCCAAATATAAGCTTAACGGAGATATCGACGTGCGCGCCGTGGCCTCGTTGGGCGACGTGTTCCAGTGGGAGCGGGCGGCGGTCGACGAGGAAAAGCTGTGGGGCCAGGTCAAGCAGGTGATCGAGGCCTGCCTCGACAACATGGCCCAGATGAAGCAGCGCGAGGGCGATGCCCTGCTGCGCGAGTTCGAAACCCGGCTGCGCCGCATCGAAGAGTTGCTGCTCCGCGCCGAGGAGCGCGCCCCCCTGCGCCCGAAAGAGGCGCAGGAGCGCATGCTCGCCCGGCTCAAGCCGCTGCTCGGCGACATCGCGGTGGACCCGGTTCGGGTGGCGCAGGAGGTGGCATTCCTCGCGGAGCGGCTCGATTGCACCGAGGAGTGCGTGCGCCTCAGGGCGCACCTGTCGCAGTTCCGGCGACTGTTCATCGACGCCGAGCTGGCGGGGCGCAAGCTCAACTTCCTGCTGCAGGAGATGAACCGCGAGGTCAACACGCTCGGCTCCAAGGGCAATGACGCGGTCATCGCCGAGGTGGTGATCGAGCTCAAGGACGAGGTCGAGAAGCTGCGCGAACAGGTGGCCAATGTCGAGTGAGACGCCCCCCTCGGGCTTCCTGCGCCGGGGGTTCCTGGTCGTGATCTCGGGGCCGTCGGGAGTGGGCAAGACGTCGTTCTGCACTCAGCTCCTGAGAGAACGCCGGGATACGGTGCGCTCGATCTCGGCCACCACACGAGCGCCTCGGCCGGGAGAGCAGGACGGGCGGGACTACTTCTTCTATGACCGGGCCGAGTTCGAGGCGAGGGTCAAGGCCGGGGAGTTCCTGGAGTATGCCGAGGTGCACGGCTACGGGTACGGCACGCCGAAGCGCTTCGTCGAAGAGTCGATCGAGCAGGGCAAGATCGTGCTGCTGAACATCGACGTCCAGGGCGGCCTCGCAATCAAGGCCGGGCACCCGGACGGTGTCTACATCTTCGTCTATCCACCGTCCCTCGAGAGCCTGCGTGAACGCCTCCGGGCCCGCAACCAGGACGATGGGGCGGAGATCGCCCGGCGCCTCTCGAACGCTCCGGGAGAGATGCTTCGGTGGCACGAATACGATTATGTGGTCGTGAACGAGAATCTAAAAAAGGCCCTGTCCCAGGTCTCGGCGATCGTAGAGGCGGAGCGCTCCCGCGTAGGGCGGCTCGTGCCGGTGGCTGCAAACGACGAACTCAGGAGGGAAGCATGACTGACCGCGTCACTCTGGTCATGAACACCCCGCAGGGGGCGAACAAGTACGAGATGTCGATCGTCGCGGCGCGCGAGGCGCGCCGGCTCAACAACCAGCTGCGCATGAGCGGCGAGACCGAGACCTCGAGCGCGAAAGTGACCACGCTCGCGCTCGCCCGCGCGCTGCACCGCGAGGTGACCTGGCAGTACGTCACGAGCCGCGCGCCCGTGCCCGAGGCGCCGGCGCTTCCGCCCACGGAGTAGAGCCGTGCTCGCCGGCAAGACGGTGGTCCTCGGCGTGTCCGGGGGGATCGCGGCCTACAAGGCCGCGGAGATCGTCCGCTGGCTCAAGAAAGAGGGCGCCGCCGTAGTGGTCGTCATGACACCGGCGGCGAAGCAGTTCATCACCCCGCTCACGCTCGCCACGCTCTCGGGCAATCCCGTGCTCGATGACCTGTGGGCGCCGAACCAGGCGCTCACGTTCGCCCGCCCCAAGGACCGCACCAGTCCGGTCGAGCATATCGAGGTCGCCGACGCGGCGGACCTCGTGATCGTCGCGCCCGCCACCGCCGACCTGCTGGCGAAGGTCGCGCATGGCCTGGGCGACGACATGGTCACCACCGTGATCCTCGCCACGCGCGCGCCCGTCGTGTTCGCCCCGGCGATGAACGTGCAGATGCTCGAAAACCCGATCGTGCAGGACAACCTCGCCGCGCTCAGGCGCCGGGGCTATCGCTTCGCCGAGCCCGAGACGGGCGACCTCGCCTGCGGCTGGGAGGGCCGCGGTCGCCTCGCCTCGCTCGAGTCGATCGCCGCCGCCGCGCGGGCCGCGCTCTCCGGCCGGTCCGCTGCGGTCGGCCCGCTCGCCGGAAGGCGCGTGGTCGTCACCGCGGGCCCGACGCTCGAGGCGCTCGACCCGGTGCGCGTGCTGACGAACCACTCGAGCGGCAAGATGGGCTACGCGCTTGCCGAGGCCTGCCGCGACCTCGGCGCCGCGGTCACGCTGATCTCCGGCCCGACCGCGCTCGCCGCGCCTGCCGGCGTGACCACGATTGCGGTCACCTCGGCCGCCGACCTCGCGCGCGCGCTCGGGGCCGCGCTCAAGCAGGCCGACGCGCTGGTGATGGCCGCCGCCGTCTCCGACTACCGGCCCGCGAAGCCGGCCGCGCACAAGCTCAAGCGCGGCGCGAAGGCGCTCACGATCGAGCTCATGCCCACGCCCGACCTGCTCAAGACGCTGCCCCGCCCGCGCGGGCTCAAGGTCGTCGGCTTCGCGGTCGAGACCGAGCGCGAGCTCGCGGCCGCGCGCGCGAAACTGCTCGCGAAGAGGTGCGACCTGCTCGTACTCAATAATCCGACGCGCCCCGGATCCAGGTTCGGGGGCGACACCAACGAGGTCACGATCCTCGATGCCGACGGCGGCGCCGAGCGCCTGCCCGTGCTCGCCAAGCGCGCGGTGGCCGAGCGCGTGGCCGCCCGGCTCGCGGCGCTGTGGCCCGCGCCGAAGAAAGGGACCCGTGGCCGGAGCTGACGACAAGAAGAGCCTCGCAGGAGCCGCCCGGCGTTTCCTCGCGCGCGAGGCCGATGCCGGCCGCGGCGACCTGTGGACGCTGGCGGCGGCCGAGAAGCCGGGCCCGCGCAAGCCGCGTGCGGCTACCAAGGCGCCGTCGTCGGTCGCGCTCGCCGAGCCCGCCGCCGGGACGACCGCCGCGCCCGAACTGTCTCCGGCCGGCGATACGCTCGAGGCGATCGCCGCGGAGGTCCGTGCCTGCACGAAGTGCGCGCTGTGCGAGACCCGCATCCAGGCCGTGCCGGGCGTCGGGTCGGGCCGGGTCGGCGTGGTGTTCGTGGGCGAGGCCCCCGGGGCGGAGGAGGATCGCCGTGGCGAGCCGTTCGTCGGCCGCGCCGGCGACCTCTTGACCAAGATGATCCAGGCGATGGATGAAAAGCAGCTCATCCCGGGCGTGTCGCTCGCGCGCGAGTCGGTGTTCATCGCGAACGTGCTCAAGTGCCGCCCGCCCGAGAACCGGAACCCGCTGCCGCACGAGATCGAGTCCTGCAGCCCGTACTTGAGGCGCCAGCTCGCGCTGCTCCAGCCGAAGGTGATCTTCTGCCTGGGCAAGTTCGCCGCCGAGCTGCTGGTCGGGGCCAAGGGCACGATCGGCGGGATGCGCGGCACGGTCTTCCGCTACGGCGACTCCAAGCTGCTGGTCACCTACCACCCGGCGGCCTGCCTCAGGAACCCGAATTACAAGCGCCCGGTGTGGGAGGACCTGCAACTCCTCGCGCGGGAATACCAGACGCCGTAGTACTATTGCCGCCCGTAGCCCCAACCGACTTCGATTCGATCCTGACCTGAAGGACCGCCGCCATGGACGAGCTCAGCGTTTCGCCCTTGCCCCAATCCGGACCCGTTCCGCCGCAGGCGCTCGACGCCGAGCGCTCCGTGCTGTGCGCCATGCTGCTCGACGTCGAGGCGGTGGAGAAGGCGCTCGAGATGCTGGGCGAGGATCCGCGCGACTTCTACCGCGATCCCCACCGCAAGATCTATGCGGCGATCGTCGGTCTGACCGACAAGAACATCCGCCCCGACCTGATCACCATCAGCGAGGAGCTGTCGCGCCGCGGCGAGCTCGAGGCGGCCGGCGGGGCCGGGTACCTGTCGTCGCTGTTCGAGTACGCCTCGACCTCGGCGAACGTCGACCAGCACCTTCGTCTCGTGAAGGAGAAGGGGCTCTTGCGCCGCCTGATCACGACCGCGCACGCGATCGCCTCCGACGCCTACGCCGGCCGCGACGAGACCGAGACCATCCTCGACCGCGCCGAGGCGCGCATCTTCGAGATCGGCGAGGACCGCCTGAACCAGGGCTTCGCCCCGATCAAGGACCTGATCCACCCGAACATGGACAAGATCCAGAAGCTGTTCGACAAGAGCCAGCACGTCACCGGCGTGCCGACCGGCTTCACCGACCTCGACGACAAGACCGCCGGGCTCCAGCCCTCGGATCTGATCGTCATCGCCGGCCGCCCGGGCATGGGCAAGACCTCGTTCGCGCTCAACATCGCCGAGAATGCCGCGCTGCTCGCGGGCCGCAAGGTCGGCGTGTTCAGCCTCGAAATGTCGCGCGACCAGCTCATCCAGCGCCTGTTGTGCTCGCAGGCGCGCGTCGACCTGTCCAAGCTGCGCCGCGGCTACCTGACCGACCGCGATTGGCGCGGCCTGACCAACGCCTCGGGCCGCCTGTACGAGGCCCCGATCTTCATCGACGAGAGCGCCGGCGTCTCGGTGCTCGACGTGCGCACGCGCGCCCGCCGCCTCAAGGCCGAACACGGGCTCGACCTGCTGGTGATCGACTACCTCCAGCTCATGCACGGCACCGGCAGGTCCGAGAATCGCGTGCAGGAGGTCTCGCAGATGACGCGCTCGCTCAAGGGTCTCGCCAAGGAGCTCGACATCCCGATCGTCGTGCTCTCGCAGCTCTCGCGCGCGCCGGAGTCCAGTGATCGGCGGAGCAAGATCCCGCAGCTCTCCGACCTGCGCGAGTCGGGCGCGATCGAGCAGGACGCGGACATCGTGCTCTTCATCTTCCGCGAGGAGCTCTACAAGCCCGAGGTCGAGGAGCTCAAGAACAAGGCGCAGGTGATCATTGCCAAGCACAGGAACGGTCCGACCGGCCTGGTCAACCTGACCTTCCTCAAGGAAAGCACCCGCTTCGAGAACTACACCGAGATCCAGGCGGAGTACCTGAGCTGACCACGGGCCGCGCGCCTGGCCCACCGGGGCCCAAGGGCTCCGAACGCGCCGATCCCCTGGCGCTCGCCCGGGCGCGCCTCCATGCCGCGTTTGGCGAAGAGGGCTTCCACTACGAGGCCGGCGCCGCGACCGCCGCGCTCGGCCGGACCGTACTCCGTTTCTTCGAGGATGTCGGCCGCGTCGCCGCGCTCCTGATCGCCACGCTCAGGGGCCTGCCGTCCGTCGGGCGCTACGCGCGCGAGGCCCTCGCCCAGATGTACGCGCTCGGCGTCGGGTCGCTGCCGCTCGTGGTCGTGGTCGCGGCGTTCACGGGCGCGGTCACCGCGGTTCAGGCCGCCTACCAGTTGCAGGGCTTCCTGCCCATGCGCTACGTCGGCTCGATGGTGCAGAAATTCGTGCTCATCGAGCTCGGCCCCGTGCTCACCGCGCTCGTCGTCGGCGGGCGGGTCGGCGCCGCGATCGCGGCCGAGCTCGGCACCATGCGCGTGACCGAGCAGATCGACGCGCTCGAGACGCTCGCGATCCCGCCGGTGCCCTACCTCGTGATGCCGCGCATCCTGGCGGCGACGATCATGTTACCGGTGGTGACGGTGTTCGCGGACGTGGTGGGGGTCCTCGGCGGCCTCGTGGTCGCGTACCTTTCGTACGACCAGGCGCCGCACACCTACTTCGAGGCGGTGCGCAACACGTTCGTCAGCCGCGACCTGTACTCGGGGCTGACCAAGGCCGCGTTCTTCGGCGGCTCGATCGGCCTGATGGGCACGTTCTACGGGTTCCGCACCGAGGGCGGCGCCGAGGGCGTCGGCAGGTCCGCGACCCAGGCCGTCGTGGCCTCGTGCGTGCTCGTGCTCGCGCTCGATTACGTGCTCGCGAACCTGCTGTTCCGGGTCGAATTTTGAGGCGCGCCGGGGCATGATCGCGGCCCGCGGGCTGGTCAAGCGGCTCGGCACGCGCGACGTGCTCGCGGGCGTCGACCTCGACGTGCACGAGGGCGAGACGCTCGTGCTGCTCGGGCGCTCGGGCAGCGGCAAGAGCGTGTTCCTCAAGCACGTCATCGGGCTGATGCAGGCCGATGCCGGACGGCTCGAGGTGCTGGGCGAGGACGTGACGCACGCCGAGGCCCGCGCCTGGAACCGCCTGCGCCGCGAGGTGGCCATGGTGTTCCAGGGCGCGGCGTTGTTCGACTCGATGGCGGTGGGCGAGAACATCGCGCTCGGCCTGCGCTTTCACACGCCGGCGCCCGAGCCCGAGATCCAGGCGCGGGTGAACGAGTGCCTGGGTTTCGTCGGCCTGGCCGACACCGCGGCGCTCAAGCCGTCGTCGCTTTCGGGTGGCATGCGCAAGCGCGTCGGCATCGCGCGCGCGATCGCCCTTCGGCCGCGGCTGCTCCTGTACGATGAGCCGACCAGCGGACTCGATCCGGTGACCTCGGACGTGATCAACCGGCTGGTCAAGCGGCTGCAGAAGGACCTCGGGGTGACCTCCGTGGTGGTGACGCACGACATGCAGAGCGCGTACTTCATCGCCGACCGCATCGCGTTGCTGCACCAGGGCAGGATCCGTTTCACGGGCACCCCCGACGAGGTGCGCGCCGCGCGCGACCCGGTGCTGCGGCAGTTCGTCGAGGGCACGAGCGAAGAACCCGTCGGCTCCTAGCAGGAGGGTGCATGGCCTCGCGCAATACCGAGATTGCCGTCGGCGTGACCGTCATCATCGCGCTCGCGGTCGTGGTGTGGAGCGTGACCGCGCTCAGGCAGGTGCGGCTGGCCGAGCGCACCCGCCACTGGAACGTCGCGTTCAGCGACGTGGGCGGTCTCGCCGAGGACGACCCGGTGACCATCAACGGCGTCAAGAAGGGCTCGGTCAAGGGCATCCACCTCGCGCCCCATGGCCGCGTGATCGTGGATTTCCTCCTGAGCCGCGACGTCGCGCTGTCCGTGGGGGACCGCGTGTTCGTGCGCAACGTCGGGCTGATGGGCGAGAAGTTCATCGCGATCGCGCCCGGCAATGGCGGCCGGCCGCTCGACGCGAAGCGCGACACGATCGAGGGCGTGTACGAGAGCGGCATCCCGGAGGTGGTGAGCCAGATGGGCGCCGCCCTGTCCTCGCTCGAGCGCCTGTCGGACCAGTTCGACCGCGTGCTCGCGCTCGCCGAGGAGCGGGGCACCGTGCGCACCACGCTGGCGAACGTCGAGGCCGCGAGCGCGGACCTGAGGCACACGCTCGCCGACAGCCGCGGCGACCTGGTCGCGCTCGCGGGCAACCTGCGGGCCACGTCCGAGATCGCGCGCCACTCCGCCGAGACCAACGAGCCCAAGGTCGCGCGCGCACTCGACGACGTGTCGCGCACGTCGGTGCGCTTCGATTCGCTGATCACGCGGCTCGACTCGCTGTCGGCCGGGCTGACCGAGGTCACGCGCAAGGTGAACTCCGGTCAGGGCACGGCGGCGAGGTTGGTCAACGAGCGCGCGCTCTACGACGAGACGAGCCTCGCCCTGCGCGAGTTGACCAGCCTCGTGCGGGACCTGCGCGCCCATCCCAGGAAGTACTTCAAGGTGTCGGTGTTCTGATGCGCCCCCGGCGAGAGGACTCGTGACCAGGACCAGGATCGCCCCCAGGAAAGCCCCGCCGCGCGGTTTCTTCTGCACCGCGTGCGGAGGCGAGAGCCCGCGCTGGTTCGGCCAGTGTCCGGTGTGCGGCTCGTGGAACACGCTGGTCGAGGCCCCGGCCGGGCTGGGCTCGACCGCGCTCAAGGCGTCCGTGCGCCCGGGCGACGCCGGCCCCGCGCGCGCGGGCTCGAGCGGCGCGCGGAGGCGCTGGGTCGACGCCGCGGGGGGCGACGTGCCGCGCCCGCTGCGCGACGTCGACCTGACGACCAGCGCGCGCTGGCCGACCGGCATGCGCGAACTCGACCGCGTGCTCGGCGGCGGCGTCGTGCCCGGTTCGCTGCTGCTCGTCGGCGGCGACCCGGGCATCGGCAAGTCCACGCTCATGCTCCAGCTCTCGCGCGCGCTCGCGTCGCAGGGCCGCCGCGTGCTCTACGTCGCCGGGGAGGAGTCCGCGCCCCAGGTGCGGCTGCGTGCCGAGCGGCTGGGCGCGATCCCCGAGGCGCTCTATCTCCTGTGCGAGACCGAGGTCGAGTCCGTGCTCGAGCAGGCCGCGCAGCTCAAGCCCGACGCGGTGGTCGTGGACTCGATCCAGACCGCGACCACCGCACAGGGCCAGGGCGCGCCCGGCTCCGTGACGCAGGTGCGCGAGTCGGCGCTGGCGTACCTCGACCTGGCGAAGGGCGCGGGCGTCCCCGTGTTCCTCGTGGGCCACGTCACCAAGGACGGGGCGGTCGCCGGTCCGCGCGTGCTCGAGCACATGGTCGATGCCGTGCTCTACCTCGAGGGCGAGCGCTACCACGATGTGCGCGTGCTGCGCGCGGCCAAGAACCGCTTCGGCTCGACCGACGAGCTCGGCGTGTTCGCGATGGCCGAGGATGGCCTGCGCGAGCTCGACGACGCGTCGCGCGCGTTCCTCGGCGAGTCGACGCCGCGCCCGGGCGCAATCACGGTCGCCGTGGTCGAGGGCGCGCGGCCGCTGCTGGTCGAGGTCCAGGCGCTCGTGACCTCCTCGAGCTTCGCGCAACCGCAGCGCGTGACCAACGGCTTCGACTCCAAGCGCATCGCGCTGCTATTGGCTGTGCTCGAGAAGCGCGTGGGCGTGCGCGTGTCGCAGGGCGACGTGTTCACGAACGTGGCCGGCGGCCTGACGCTCGATGAGCCCGGCGCGGACCTGGGCGTGCTGCTCGCCGTCGCCTCCTCGCGCGAGGACCGGTTGCCGGTCGCGGGCATGGCCCTTTTCGGCGAGGTCGGCCTTGCCGGCGAGGTGCGCCGCGTGCGCCAGCCCGCGGCGCGCGTGCGCGAGGCGGCCCGGCTCGGCTTCACGGTCGCGCTCGTGCCCCAGGCGCAGGCGGCCGATTGCGAGGGCTTCGGCGTGACCATCGTCCCGGTCGCCGATGCGCGCGCCGCGCTGCAAGCCGGGCTCGGCCCGCGCCGCGCGGCCGCGCGTCCCGAGGCGGGCGCCGCCGCCGAGGCCGACGCGTGAGCGGCTTCGCGACCGCGCTCCTGCTCGCCGCCGGGATCGGGGAACGGCTCGGCGCCGGCGTGCCCAAGGCCGCGGTCGAACTTGGCGGGCGGCCGCTGCTGGCGTGGTCGCTCGACGCCCTCGGCCGCGCGGGCAGCGTGAGCGGGATCGTGATCGTGGGCGACGAGCGCGCGCTCGCGCCGGCGCTCGCCGCCGCCACGCCCTCGGCGCGCGCCAGGGTTGAGGCGATCGTGCCCGGTGGCGCGACGCGGCAGGCCTCGTGCGCGCGCGGGCTCGCCGCCACGAGCGACGCCTCGAAGGTCGTGCTCGTGCACGATGCGGCACGCCCGTTCGCCGAGCCCGCGCTGTTCGACCTCGTCGCCGAGGCCGCGCTCGAGCATGGCGCCGCGCTCGCCGCCGAGCCGCTGACCGACACGCTCAAGCGCGTGGTCGACGGCGGCGTGCTCGAGACGCTCGAGCGCACCGGCCTGTGGCGCGCCCAGACGCCGCAAGGCGCGTGGCGCGCCTGGCTCGTCGAGGCGCACGCGCGCGCGGCCGCCACGGGCGAGACGGCGACCGACGACGTCGCGCTGATCGAGCGCCTCGGCCGGCCGGTCCGCATCGTGCCCGCGCCTTCGGGCAATCGCAAGCTCACGACGCCCGACGACCGCGCGTGGGCCGAGGCCTGGCTCAAGGCGCTCGGGACCGGGGGCGCGGCATGATCCCGCGCGTGGGAATCGGTTACGATGTCCACCCGTTCGCGGACGGGCGCGCGCTCGTGCTCGGCGGCGAGACGCTGCCGGGGCCGCGCGGCCTCGCCGGCCACTCGGACGCGGACGCGCTGTGCCACGCGATCGCCGACGCGCTGCTGGGCGCGCTCGCGCTGGGCGACCTCGGTGCACACTTTCCCGACAGCGATCCGCAGTGGCGCGGCGCGAACAGCCTGGCGCTGCTTGCGCAGGTGACGGCGATGATCGCGGCGCGCGGCTACGCCGTCGGCAACGTGGACGCGACCGTGCTCACCGAGGCGCCGCAACTCGCGCCCCACGTGCCCGCGATGCGCGCGAACCTCGCGCGCGCGCTCGCGGTCGATGTGGCCCAGGTGAGCGTCAAGGCGACACGGCCCGAGGGCCTCGGCAGCCTCGGCAAGGGCGAAGGACTCGCGGTGTGGGCCGTGGCGATGCTCGTCCCGTGCGTCCCCGGCGGCGGACCAGGTGAGGAGATTCGATGAACATCGTCGTGCTCATGGGAGGGACCTCGGCGGAGCGCGAGATTTCGCTGCGCACCGGCTCGGGCATCGCCCGCGCCCTGCGCGCGCGCGGTCACGACGTGACGGCGATCGATTCCGCGACCGGCGCCGTGCTGCTCGCGGGCACGGAGACGCAGGCCGCGCTCGCGCCCGACGGGAGCGAACCCTCCGAGGGCGGCGCGCACGCGCTCACGCTCGCGCGCCGGCGCAACGCCTCGATCCTCGGCTCGGCGCCGTTGCACGACGCCCAACTCGTGTTCATCGCGCTTCACGGCGGCGCGGGCGAGGACGGAACGATCCAGGCGCTGCTCGACCTCGCGGGGAAGACCTACACGGGGTCGGGCATGCTCGCGTCCGCGATGGCGATGGACAAGGCGGTCTCCAAGCGCATCTTCGAGCACGCCGGGATCCCCACGCCGGCGTGGCGGCTCTACCGCCGGCGCGAGGGCAAGGTGCCCGACACCGCCGCGGTGGATGCGATCGGCGGATTCCCGGTGGTGGTCAAGCCGAACGACGAGGGTTCGACGTTCGGCCTCACGATCGTCGACGACGCGCCCGGCCTCGCGCCCGCCTACGCTGAGGCCTTGCGCTACTCCGACCAGGTGCTGCTCGAGGCGTTCATTCCCGGGCGCGAGCTCACGGTCGCCGTGCTCGGTGAGCAGGTGCTGCCCGTGATCGAGATCCGGCCGAAGAGCGGCCTGTATGATTTCGAGTCGAAGTACACGGCCGGCAAG
>JBKJJJ010000193.1:0-7919 GCA_046598045.1 Candidatus Eiseniibacteriota bacterium | reverse complement strand
GTGATGTCGTCGGCAAAGACCGCCGAGCCGGTGACTTTCCGCCGGCCCTCGACCTTGCGGTTGCGCTTCCCGATGACCGAGAATCCGGTCTCCTGGCACGGCGGCGCCTTGAGCGTGCTCATCGCCCGCCCGCCTTCGCGCGCTCGTCCCTGAGGCGCTCCCCCGCCTTCAAGCAAGCCTCGAAGATCTTCGTGTAACCGGTGCAGCGGCAGAGGTTGCCCGAGAGCGCAAGCTTGAGGTCATCGACCGTGGCCGAGGGATTCTTTTCGAGGCAGGCATACGCGGAGACGAGCATCCCGGGGGTGCAGAATCCGCACTGAGCCGCGCCGAACTGGTCGAAACAGTCCTGCACCGGGTGGAGCTCCGGCCCGCGCGCCAGCCCCTCGACCGTGGTCACACGCTCGCCCGAAACCGAGAGCGCGAGCGTGATGCAGGCCAGCGTCGGCTCGCCCTCGACCAGCACGGTGCACGCGCCGCAATCGCCCTTGTCGCAGCCCTGCTTCGAGCCCGTCAAGCCGAGTTCGTAGCGCAGGGCCTCGAGCAGGGTGGTCTGCGGGGCGACCGCGCACGAGGCCGGCTCGCCGTTGACTTCGAGTTGCAGGATCTGGTCCATGGGGTCCCCGGGCCCGCCCCGCGCGTACGGAGAGGGCCGGAGACAATCTAAACCGTTGGGGCAGGGCGATCAAGCCGCCTACAGGTCGTGCGGCATCCGGTTCATCGGGGACTGGAAGTAGTAGTTCCAAGGGTAGTGCAGGAAGTTCGAGACGTTCCCCGTATAGACGCAGGCGAAGTCCTTGAGCTGATCGCTGAAGCGGCTGGCCTCGCTGCCCTCGCGGAAGATCGACCCCCAGAATGGGTTGTACTCGCCATCCACGCGCCGCCGGAGCGAGCGGATGCGCCCCGAAAGCGACGCCGCGCGGTGGTCGAGGTCGGCGATGTTCTGCGCGAGCTCCTCGAGCTTGCGCAGCCGCGCCGAGCGCCGGCGGTCGCCGCGCGTGCGCCGGCCGCCCGGACCCGACCCCGAGCCGTCGATCAGCGCCTTGAGCCGCGCCGGCAGCTCGGCCTCCGGGCTCGGGGCCTGCGGCCCGTTGGTCGTGCGCTGCGACAAGGGATCGTAGATCCCGAGCAGGTGAACCGCGAAGCCGTCCTCGCGGTCCTCCCCCGCCAGGCCGGCCGCGAGCTTGCGCCATTCGCGGCCGAGCGCCGCCTTGTCGACCTCGAGCTGGTCGTGTTCGTGCGCCAGGCGCTCGAGCGCGGTGTACTGGCGCACGAGGCGATGCGACACCTCGACCTCGCGCATGACCTCGGGCACGATCATCGCGGTGCGCCAGCCGAGCGACTTCTTGCTGCGCAGGATGTCGCCGTACGTGTGGTCCCCGAAATACAGGATCGCGTCCCCCGAGACGCCGAGCTGGCTCTCGAGATAGAACGCGTTGCCGCCCGCGTAGGCCGGCACGCCGGTGACACTCGGCGCGGATTGCGGATTCTCGTGCGAGGCGCCGCCGACGAAGAACGAGGGCTTGCGCGCGTCATAGACCAGCAGGTCGAAGAAGCGCTCCCACGAGCGCTCGCCCTTCTTGTCCTCGAGCAGGTGGGTCAGCAGCGCGTTGCTGTAGGCATGGTCCGAGTTCGTGAGCAGGAACAGCTTCTTGCCCGCGCGCCGGAACTCGTCGAGCAGCACCGGCAGTTCGGCGTCCCGGCGCACGAAGTTGCCCACGTTCTTCGTGATGATCGACTTGAGCGTGCCGTCCCTGTGCGCCTCGTCGATCATCTCGCGCACGTCGTTGTAGAGCTCGAGGAAGTCCGGCGTGTGCCCCGTAGCCTCGAACCAGTCGATCAGCAGCAGGTAGAGATGGACCTCGGGCAGGTGGAACAGCGTATCGACCGACACGAACTGCTCCCCCGAGAAGCGCGTCGGGCGCTCGTTGTAGGTGCGCGCGCGCTCCTCCGAGTCGATTCGCCGCGTGCCGTGCGTGGCGCGGCCGACGTAGCGGAAGTAGTCCATCTTGATCAGGTTGCCGCGGGTCTTGTCCACGACCAGCCCGCGCACGACGAACTCCGGGTCGTAGCGGAAGCGCAGGACCTCGCGCGGGTAGTTCTTCTTCTCGACCAGCTTGCGCTTGGTCAGGTCGAACGCGAGCTTCTCGATCGTCAGCGCGTCGTAGTGCGCGAGCGTGTGGTCGAGGTCGAACCCGATCGCCGCGATCTGGGAGAAGCGCAGGTTGCGATTGACGAACACGCGCTCGGGCTTGGCGACGAAGCGGTCCGTGGCCGGGAACATGCGCCGCGTCGGGCTCGGCGTCGCCGAAGGGGCAGGCGCGAGGCGGGGCGTGACTTCGCTCAAGAGACCTCCGAAATCGATCGCGGGTGGACCACCGCGCCCAGCGTCTCGCCGGGAGCGCCGGGCCGCTGCGCGAGCACGCGCGTTCCCGGCTCCCACACGGTGGCGGGCACGAACGCGAACGCCCGATCCCGTGCAGCGCGGGTGACCTTGCCGGCCGGCTCGCCGCCCGTCGTCGCCAGGGCCGCGCCATTCCAGGCCCCGGCGGGAAGCGCTGCGGCGTCGAGGTGGAGCACGACCAGCCGCCGCTTCAGCTGCCCCCGGGTCTGCACGCGGTTCAGGATCTCCTGGCCGGTGAAGCAACCTTTCGAAAAGCTCACGGCCTCCAGGAGGTCGAGCTCGTTCCAGACCTTCGCCTCGGCGAACTCCGCCGGTCCCGGGTGGAAAGACTCCATCTCGAGCGCGTCGAGTTCCACCTCCGGGGCCGGAGTCCCGGCCGCGGCGACACCCCACGCCAGGGTCCCCCCGCCTCCGAACCGGGAAGCGTGGATGGCGGCCCGGCGCCGCAGGGGCACACGGGCGAGCACCCCTTCGTCCGCGAGATCCTCGCCCGGCGCCGGGTCCGTATCGGCCGCCCACTCCACGGAGAGCGGGGAGGGCGCGGCGGCGGCTGCGAACGCCTCGTGGAGGACCGGGTCGCCTTCCGCCCACGCGAGCACGACGTCGTCCGCGACGACCAGGCGCTCGAGCGCGGCGCGGAGCGCGTCCGACGCCCCCCTGGGCGACTCGAGCAGCACCGCCTCGGGTAGCACGTAGAGGCGAAAGTCGCTCACCGGCCGACCGAGGTCGTCGGTCATCGCGCCGTAGGCTCCCGCGCCCGGCTCGAGCCGGGCGACATCCTGCGTCGTCACCGCGTGCAGGAAGCGCAGGCGATCCCGCCCGCCGACCACGAGCACGCGGCTGCGCGAGGGCGCGACGAGGGAACGCCCGAGGCGGGTCGTCAGGCGAGCTTCCGGATCTGGTCGAGCAGCTCGGCGTTCTCGCGCCGGTGACCGAGCTCGGACTCGATCCACTTCCACGCCAGCTTGCCCTGCTGGTCGACGAGGAAATACGCGCGCTTGGAGAAGAACGTGTCCTCGAGCAGGACGCCGTACTGGCGCGAGACCTCGCGCTTGAAATCCGACAGCAGGTCGGTGGCGAAGCCGGCCTTCTCCTGGAACGCCTTTTGCGAGGCCGTGTGGTCGACCGAGATGCCGAACACCTTCGTGCCCGCCTGTTCGAACTGCGCGAGGTCCTCGCCGAACGCGCAGAACTCGGTCGTACACACCGAGGTGAACGCGAGCGGGAACCACGCGAGCAGCACGTTCTGCTTGCCGCGGAACGAGGACAACGTGACCTTCTCGCCGGCGGTCGACGGCAGCGTGAAGTCGGGTGCGAGCTCAGAGACCTTCGGCTCGGACTGGGTCATGGTTTCCATGCGGGGGCTCCCTGCGGATGAAGTGAGTTCCAACTAGTGGCGATACAGGCCCTTGAGGCGGCCCCACGTCTGGTTGACGGTCGGGGTGCTCATGGCGTCGGCGATCCAGATGTAGTTGTGGTTGGTGCTCGAGCGGTCGCTGACGAACGCGAGCCGGTCCCCTTCCGGCGACCAGCAGGGCCGCGCGTCGTACGTGCCGGTCGCGGTCACGAGCCGGGGGTTCGTGCCGTTGCTCTCCATCACCCAGAGCTCGGAGTTGCCTCCGCTCGTCACCTCGTACGCGATGTGCAAGCCGTTCGGCGACCAGCACGGATTCGTCTTCGTGCCCCCGCCCGAGGTGAGCTGGACGGGCGCGTCCCAGCTCGATCCGTTCCACGTGGAGACGAACAGCTGGGTGCCGCCGCCGCGGGTCGAGGAGAACACGATCTGCTGGCCGCTCGGCGAGAAACTCGGGTGCGTGTCGGTGAAGCCGGGATCCGTCACGGCCGTAAAGATGAGCGCCGCGAGCGTGCCGTTCGGCACGAGCGTCCAGATCTGGTAGCCGGCGCCGCCGCGGTTGGTCGCGAACGCGACCAGCCCCGGGCCCGAACCGTACCAGTCGGGATCGATGTCGTAGTACGGCCCATAGGTCACCTTGGTGTGGGGCGCGCCGCCCGCAGCGGGGCAGCGCCACAGGTGCCGTGACGACAATGAGTCGCCCTCGACCATCATGACGTACGCGCCATCCGCGGCCACGGTGACCTGGTACTCGTCGGTCGTGCCGCTGGTGAGCCGCGTGCCGCTGGTGCCCACGGGGTCGCCGATGTTCTTGCGAAAGACGTACGGAAAGCCCGTCGCGCGCGAGGAATAGAACACCGATCCGCCATCGGTCGACCAGCACGGCGCGTCATCGCCGCCGAGGTTGACCGAGGTGAACTGGGTGAACGTCACCGCGCCCACCGCGCCGGCCGCGGCGAGCGAGACCGCCACTACGAGCGCCAGCGCCCCGGCGCGCGCGGGGCGACGCGCCGGGTGAAGACCACGAGTTGCCGACATCGTCAGGACTCCTTCCGGGACCATGCTTGCCATCACTCCGGCGGGAACGAATCGCTTCAGGGCGCCGCCGCCACCCGCGCGGCGACCGCAACCGGCGCCGTGCGCGCGCGCGCCTGCAGCGCGAGCCGCCGCACGATACCGAGCACCGCGCCGAACAGCAGGATGCCCATGCCGAACCACACCAGGCCGATCAGGGGCTTGGTCGAGATCTCGACCGCGAGCACCTCGGGCGCGACTGAGGCCACGCCGCCCGCGCCCGCGGGCGCGTCGACCAGGAACTGCGCCGTGCCCGTGTTCGGGTTGACCGTGCCGAGCGTAATCCTCCCGCCCCCGGGCAGATCGGCGGGGAGCTTCGTCATGCCGTACTTCGGGACCACCCGGATCCCGGGCTTGACCACCGACGCCGAGGCGCCCGTCCCAACCTTGACCCGGGCGCGAATCGTGAAGCCGTCGGGATCGCCCATCACGCCCTCGCGCTCGAAGTCCTCGAACGCCAGCGCCATCCCGGACGCGGTCCCGCTCTCGCCCTTGTTGAGCGTCGCGCTCGCGCCCTCCTCGGGCGTCTTGAGCTCGATCGGGGAGATGTACACGTCGTGGCTCCAGAAGCGCTCGACGTGCGGGTTGCGCATCACGCCCTGGTTGAAGTCGCTGAAGTAGAGCACCGGCTTGGCCTCGAACGAGCGCCCCTCGCCCGTGACCGCGATCGCCATCTTGTCCTTGCCGTCGGGCTGGGGCAGCTTGCCATCGTAGCGCATGGTGAAACCGATCGCCTCGACCGTCTTGCCCTTCGGCAGCGCGACCTGCTTCTCCCGGCCGAACGTGGAGTACGAGAGCACGCCGACGAGCAGCACGGCGAGGCCGAGGTGCGAGACGTAGCCCGCCGCATAGGGCAGCCCGCGCTGCGCGGCCTTGAGCGTGATCGTCAGGTTCGAGAGCAGCGCGAACGCTGCCCCGAACACGAGCGCGAGCGACATCGGCTTGTGCATGCCGAAGGCAAACGCCGCCGCCGCCGCGACTGCGCCGAACGCGAGCGAGGGCAGCGCCTGCTGCAGCAACCTGTCCGGCGCATCCTGCCGCCAGCGCACCATCGGGCCGATCGCCACGAGCAGGCAGACCAGGAGGCCGAGCGGCCCGTTGACCGCGTTGTAGTACGCCGTCTGCACGTTGCCGGCCGTGCCGGTGAACAGCTTCGAGAGCAGCGGCGCCGACGTGCCGGCCATGGTGAGGAGCGCCATCAGGCAAAAGGTCAGCATGCCGAGCCAGAGCGCGAACTCGCGCGACCAGGCGCCGAGCTGCACCGACGGGCGGGCGAACGCGGACCCGCGCAGCGCCCACATCCCGTAGCCCACGACCGCGAACGCCCCGAGGAACGCCAGCAGGTAGCCCGAAAGCCCGAGGTCGACGAAGGAGTGGACCGAGAAATCGGCCAGCACGCCCGAGCGCGTCAGGAAGGAGCCATAGAGCACGAACAGGTACGACGTGATCCCGAGGAACAGCGTGGTGCGGCCGAGCGCGCCGGTGGCGCGCTGGACGAGCAGCCCGTGCAGCAGCGCGATATTGAACAACCAGGGCACGAGCGATGCGTTCTCGACCGGGTCCCAACCCCAGAAGCCGCCCCAGCCGAGGACCTTGTAGGCCCACAGTCCGCCCATCGTGAACCCGGTGCCCAGGATCACCGTCGACAGCAGCACGAACGGCGGCGTGCTCTTGATCCACGCCGCCTCGTCCCTGTGCACCAGCGTCGCGAGTGCGAGCGCGAACGGCAGGATGAGCGACGCGTAACCGAGGAACAGCGTCGGCGGATGGATCGTCATCCAGTAGTCCTGCAGCAACGGGTTGAGCCCCGCGCCGTCGAGCGCCGCCTTGGGCAGCAATCGGAACGGGCTCTGCGCCGTCAGGATGAGCAGCAGGAAGACCGGTGCCCAGTTCGCGAAAAACACGGCGGTCGGCGCGATGCGGCTCCTGACGCGGAACAGGAGCGAGGCCAGCAGGGTGCTCCACAACGCCCACAGCAGGAACGTCCCCTCCTGCCCGCCCCAGAACGCGGCGAACACGTAGCGCGTCTCCATCGCCTTCGACGAATAGTTCGCGATGTAGGCATAGCGGAAGTCGTGGGTCAGGAACAGCCGCACGAGCCAGGCCGCGAGGCCGAGCAATCCCGCGACCTGGAGTCCGTAGAGGATGCGCGCCGGACGCGCCAGTCCCGTCTTGCCCTGCCCCCAGAGGAGCGCACAGGCGCTCGCGCCGAGTGCGCACACGAGCGTCGCCCAGGTGAGCGCGATGCCGAAGTTCAGCGGGACGCCGTGCACTTCACTTGCCTCCGCCGGTCGCCGCCGGCACGGCCGCCGCTGCCGGAGCCGCGGAACGCGCGGGGCCCGAAGCCGCCGCCTTGTTCGCCTCGGCCTGGTACTTGGAGGGGCACTTGACGAGCAGCTGGTCGGCGGCGAACTTGCCGTCCTGGTAGCTGCCGATCGCGACCACGCTCGTGGCCTGCTCGAAGTTCACCGGCTTCACGCCCTTGTAGACCACCTGCATGACCTCGCTCTTGTCGTCCTCGAGCGCGAACACGAGCTCGGTCCGGTCGGCGTCGTAACGCACGGCGGCCGGATCGGCGAGCACGCCGTTGACCTGCACGCTTCCGCCGGCGCGCTTCGCCTCGGCGAACGAGATATAGGGGGTCAGCGACTTCTTGAACGCCGTGACACCGAAACCGATCGATGCGAGGACGAGGATCAATCCGAACACGAGCCTGGGCTTCATCGCTTTTCGAGCTCCCGCACCCTGCGGTCCAACCGCATGAGGTAGTAGAACACCGCGCCCCAGACCACGAGCGCCACGATCATCACGACCCAGTCGGCGGCAATGCGCTCGCCGACCGTTCGCCCGAGGATTTCGTTCACGCCGGGAGATCCTTTCCGGTTCCGGTCCACTCACCGTCCGCGCGCAATGCCGCGAGGCGGATCCTGACATCGAGAGCATAGACCCAGAAGAACAGCACCGTAAAGCCGACCAGGGAGGCCACGAACACCTGGAACATGCGCGGGTGCATCTCCAGCTTTCCGGTGGTGTTGACGATCGGGTCAGGGTGGAGCGTGAAGAACAGGCGCGGCACCACGAAAATCAGCA